>NZ_JBGQQW010000018.1:0-65143 GCF_045528485.1 Desemzia sp. FAM 23990 | reverse complement strand
CCATAAGTTGGGTCCTTTTTATTGGTCTTGGATAAGTCATCCAAGTTCAGTATAAAGGACTTTTTTGCATATTGGAATAGGATACATAACATTGTGAAACATATTATGTTTCATGCAACACTAGTGATTTCTTATCTTCATTCATCGTTAGTAGTATCCTTTTCATGATTTTATTTTATCATTTTGGGACATTTTATGTTTCGACCTACTTAGGACATTATCACGTTCGAACGATACTGCTTATAAAAAAAATAGCACTCTGTTGACCGAAGTGCTAAAAAAGGTTATAATATTGTTGTAGCAAGAAAGAGACTTGCTGCAAGAATCAGTACAATAAAAGAAAGAAGGATGCTTTATGAATAGTTTATTTCCATTTAGACGTGATTTCATGAATGTAGACAGAAACTTTTTCGGAGATTCTTTTGATCACCTGTTTTCTAATACAGCCAACTTTGATGTAGATATTAAAGAATCTGATACAGGATATATCTTAGAAGCGGATATGCCAGGATTGGCAAAAGAAGACATCCAATTAGATTACCACAATAATGTATTGTCCATTAATGCTCACCAAGAAGAAGGCAAAGACGAGACGGATGAGAAAGGGAACTACATTCATAGAGAACGTTCGGTTCGTTCTTACAGTCGTCAGTTTATTTTAAAAGACGTTGAAGAAAATGCAATTACGGCTAAATTTGATAACGGCGTACTGACTGTTCATTTGCCTAAAAAAGAAGTTATGGACTCACCCAAAAATAGAATTGAAATACAATAAAAACAGAAGAAAAGGACTGTCATTAATTGGCAGTCCTTTCTGCTGTTTTTATTTATCTTGGTAAACAGAAGGTTCTTCTGCTTCGTCCAAATCTTCGACGACATCTGTATCCACAAGTGGTTTGACGATTTCTTTGTTTTTGCGTTCCTTTTTGTGGAAGTGTAAAACTTCCAATAAGGGAACTAAAATGGCTGCGATAAATCCACCAGAGAAACCATTGTTGTACAAGTTCATACCAGCATGCAAATAAGTGATGTTTGCAGCCATGGCCATGTGCAGACCACCTGCTATAAAACCTGCAACAGCCCCATAGTGCCCACTTATAGGAGCCAATGTAGTTCCAAAAAGAGCGGTCAATAGAAAAGTAGTAGAAGATAGTTCAACAGAAGTAAATAAACTGATCACAACAATCCCAACTAAAATAGGCAAGACATTTTTGATGTGTTTTCCAAAAGCTCCAAATCCGACAACGGTAAAAATACCACCAAGTACAGGTCCATTCAATTCTCCTCCAACCAGAAGAGAAAGAGTAGTAGTAATCAGCCCTAGTAAAGACATATTGATAAGAGTCAATCCAAAACCATGCTTTTCTAAAAAATCTCCCCCACCAATGCCATCCTCATCTAAGAAGTCATTGTATCCATGAAAATTCCCACCGTTAAAATACAGTCCGACAGCAAACATAAAGGAAAATAGAGTGTACATAAAAATAGAAAAAGCTACATTATTTCCGCTGGAAAGCAGATTCACTACATCGACTTCAAAACCATAAGCTCTCAACATAGCGATAAAGGCCATACCAATAATTCCGGCGGTAAATCCGATGTTGTATAGGCTGAACCCTTTATGGAAGCTGGCAAAATGACGAGACAACGGAGGAAGCACGAAGCCGACAATTATCCCTGAGAGAGACCCTAATAAGATACCTAATGGAAGAGGCAAGCCAACATTAAAAGAAACCTCACTTACTAAAGGGGCCAGTGCTGTCCCGAATAAAGCAGATAATAAATAATTTTTAAATGGAGTACGAGTAGCTTTTGCATAAAGCAGTACGCCTAAAATGATGGGGATAGAATTATACAAGTTTTTTCCGAATAAGGAGAATCCTACGACTGTAAAAACAGCGGCAAGTAACGGACCGGAGAGGGTTACTTTATTTTTTCGAATAATCAACAGGCTTTTCAAAGTCATTAGTGAAGCATTCACTAACGCAGCTCCTGGATTAGCCAATGCAAAATAATCCGTTATTAAGTTAGCGGGAGAAAATAAAATTTTTATACTGCCATTCCAAATTTCACTTGGTGTGTTTAACAAAAAAGCAAAACTAAATAAGGAAGCAGCAAAAATGAAGATAAAGAGATATTTTTGACGTTCAGTTACCAAAGTCTGTTCTTGATTTTGTTTAGGATAAAGAATATTTTTCATCTAGTTCAACACACTTTCATAGAGGATTTTCTAGATAGAATGGAATTTTTCTTTGTTTATCATCCAAGTGGCCTAGTAAAGTAGGCACTTGCTTTTTTAAAATAATAACATGATTCGTTTTCAACAGCAATAAAAAAATACCGAGAAAAAGTGCCGGTTTTATTGAAACACCAATGAAAACAGACAATAAAAGGAATCGTTTTCCTTTTTAAAAAATTGAACAAAATAAAAAAAGAGCAATCTTTGGTTAGATTGCTCCGTTAGTTATCAATTAAAAGGCAAAGTGGTCTGATTCTAAACGACTACAACGATTTTCTTTTAAATGCCTTGTTCTACATTTTGTAACAGTTTTGTTGTGTGTGCTTTCTTTTCTCCGGCAATCGTAGTGCGTTTGAATGAGTAGTAAGAAATGACTAGTGGAATCAATGCACCTATCCAAGCCAAAGGATTAGCAATAGTTACGCCAAGGTAGCCTAGTGGTGTTACGAGAGCTAGTGCTACAATAACACGAGAAAGTAATTCCATTACGCCTGCTACAGTTGGTGCAGTACTTTTACCTAAACCTTGAAGTGTATTTCTATAGATAAATAATAAAGCTAACACAAAATAGAAAGTCGAATTTGTAACGAAATAAGTTTGTACCATTCCTAAAATTTCGGGATCTGTTTCGCCAATGTACATTTTTGCCATACGGCTGCCGAATACAATCAGTAAAGTTGCAGCTACAAAGCTGTATACAACAACGATACGAGTGATTTTCTGAACGCCATCCCAAATACGGTCGTGTTTACCGGCACCGAAGTTTTGAGCTGTATAGGTTGCCATTGTTGTTCCAAAAGATACTAACGGCATGGTCGCGATACCGTTGATTTTTTCAGCTGCTGTAGTGGAGGCAACAGCAGTAGCGCCTAAACTGTTCAATGTAATTTGAATGGCAATAGCCCCGATTGAAATAATAGAAGCTTGGAATCCCATAGGCAAGCCGATGTTTAAGTGAGTTGTGATTTCTTCTTTGCTTACTTTCCAGTCCGTTTTACGAATCCGTAAGACAGGAACTCTTTTCCAAATATAAACTAAACAAAGAATACTAGAAACAACTTGAGAAATGACAGTTGCATATCCAGCGCCTTCTACGCCAGTGCCAAAGCCTAAAATAAAGACATAGTCCAACACGATATTTAATACAGAAGCGATAGCTAAAAATAACAAAGGTGTACGGCTGTCTCCGATAGCGCGTAAAACATTTGATAACAAATTAAAAAATACAGTAGCACTAATTCCAGCAAAAATAACGATTAGATAAGTATAAGCGTCTTCCATTAAAGCAGCCGGGGTGTTCATGAAATCTAAAATTTGTCTAGTAAATAAAGTAGCTAAAATAGTTAAAACAACAGCAGTTACAGCACTGATGATCACACTGGCTGCTAAGTTTTTACGAATCCCTTTAATATCTTCTTTTCCAAAACGTTGAGCAGTAATCACTGAAAGACCTACAGTTAAACCCGTTGCCAGCCCGATAATCAGATTGCTGATACTTCCTGTAGAACCAACGGCTGCAAATGCATTTACACCAATCGTTCTGCTGATAATGAATGTATCAGCCATGCTGTAAAATTGTTGGAAAATATTTCCTAATAACATTGGTAGAGTGAATAGGATAATCAATTTGATTGGATTTCCTTTAGTCATGTTTTGTCCCATTATAAAAATGCCTCCTGAATTTTTTTGTCTGACAAATCTGTCATGAATAAGTGCGTTTGTTTTTTTGAATACTTTTGCAAGTATAGATTCATTTTCAGAAAATACAACCCTTATTTTCATTTTTTATTGTGACAGTTTTGTCAACAAAAAAAAGGCAGAAAAACCATTTCGTTTTCATTGGTTTAACGGCAATCAGCTGTTGATACATATAGTTTTCCAACTTCACAAAGTGTTCATTTTCATAAAATATAAAATCAGAACGAAAAAATAAAGAGTACAGATTTTTTTTATTTTTAATTGTACATACACGCAACATGCCGTACTGTTAAATAAACAAATAAAGGAATTTATTTTTCAATAGAATAAGCAAAATTTTAAAACAAAGGAAGAGAAGTATGAGACTGGATAAGTTATTGGGTGAAGTTGGATTTGGCTCGCGAAGAACAGTTAAACGCTTAATTAAAAGTAAACAAGTGGTCGTTAATGGTGAAGTTGTGATGGAAGACAACACCAATGTTGATCCGCAAATCCAAAAAATAGTCGTATCAGGGAAAAAAGTTGACTATCAGCCGCATGCCTATTATATGATGAATAAGCCTGGTGGAGTAGTTAGTGCAGTAGCAGACGAAGAGAATAAAACAGTCATCGATTTAATCAAAGAATATGATCGCTTACCGGGGTTGTATCCTGTGGGAAGATTGGATAAAGACACAGAAGGTTTATTGTTGATCACCAATAATGGAAACTTAGGCTATCAATTGTTACTGCCTCACAAACATGTTGCAAAAAAATATGAAGTAATCGTCAACGAACGAGTGACTAGTGCAGATCAAGAAGCATTTGCCAAAGGAATCGTATTTCATGGGGGAATCCAGTGCGAACCAGCGAAGCTGACCATTTTAGAAGCGAGTGAAACAGAAAGCAAGGTACTTGTAGAAATTAACGAAGGTAAGTTTCATCAAGTGAAGAAAATGTTTCTAGCTTGCGGGAAAAAAGTGACTTCTTTAAAACGGTTGTCAATGGGACCAATTGAACTCGATGAAAAACTTCCGGCAGGAGCCTATCGCCCTCTTTCAATCGAAGAATTAAATCAATTAATCCCTTATTTTTAACTTTTAATCTCTAAAAAGAACCGACCTGGAATAATCGTTACTCATCAAGGCAGTTTTCTCCTTGATGTTCCAACACCATTTTTCATCAAGGTAACTTTCTCTTTGATGTTCCAACACCATTTTTCATCAAGGCAACTTTCTCTTTGATGTTCCAACACCATTTTTCATCAAGGTAACTTTCTCCTTGATGTTCCAACACCGTTCTTCATCAAGGTAACTTTCCCTTTGATGTTCCAACACCATTCTTCATCAAGGCAGTTTTCTCCTTGATGTTCCAACACTGTTTTTCATCAAGGCAGTTTTCTCCTTGATGTTCAAACACTATTCTCCATCATTATGGTTTACTTCTAGGTACTCTACGCACCAAATGGATGAATAAACACGAGTTTTGAGTATCAACTCATAAAACTATGAATTATTCAGATCATTGATTGGATAGTGTATTAAATCTCACTCGAAGAAAAATCGTTTCTTTTTGGACATTAAGAAAGGGCTGTGCTTTTATTAAAATTAGACAATACAGAACGTTATCTTTGATTTGAAAGTTGATTCTCACTATTCTTAAAAGTAGAAGAGCAATAGGAAGGGAGTTTTAAGATATGGGAAAATTAACAGGAAAAGTAGCTTTTGTTACTGGCGGAACATCTGGAATAGGGGAATTTACAGCTAAAGCATTTGCGGAACAGGGTGCAAAAGTAATTGTAGCAGGTAGAGATGAGGAAGATGGAACGCGTATTGTAAAAGAAATGGAAGAAAAAGGCGGACAAGGTCTATTTGTCACATTAGACATTACTGAAAAAGAAGACATCAAACAAAGTGTTGAAAAGACGTTAGATGCATTTGGAACGATTGATGTTTTAGTGAATAGCGCCGGAATTCATGATTCGTATGATACGGTATTGGATACAGATGAAGAAAGTTACGATAAATTGATGGACATTAACGTAAAAGGTCCTTTTTTGATGACCAAAGAGATTTTGCCTATTTTGTTGGAAAAAGGGAAAGGAACAATTATCAATGTTGGTTCTCAAGCCACTTTTGTAGCCGGCCCAGGAGGTTCAGCTTATGTAACGTCTAAACATGCTATCGAAGGTTTTACGAAACAGTTGGCCTATGATTTTGGTAAAAAAGGCATTAAAGCGAATTTAATTGCTCCAGGATTTATTGAAACGCCCATGACAGAAGGCATTGAAGACGATCGCTTAAAAGATATCCCAGCACAACGAGCAGGAAGGCCAGAAGAAGTAGCTGCATTAGCAGTCTTTCTAGCCTCTGACGAGTCAGATTACATTCAAGGCACCTCCATCAAAATAGACGGAGGATGGACAATAGGAAGATAGAGCATGGAGCAAAACGTTTAGACTTCCGTGAGGTTCACTTTTCTCTTTTAGTTGGGCGATCTTTCCCACCAAAAAGAGAAAATGAAACTACAGGAAGTCTGTTTTGCGCAACGCGTCTAAAATAGAGCGTGGAGTAAGGCGCTTAGCTCACCGAATATAAGAAAATCACTAACAGTTAGGTGGTTTTTCCTAACAGTTAGTGATTAGCTTATAGGCGTGTGAGCTGCCTTGCGCAACGCGTCTAGAAAGCACAAACCTAAAGGAGCCGGAAAATATTCCGGCTCCTTTAGTTATTTTAGTTAGATTTACTTTGTGGCAATAAACGAGAATGTATCCATAGATTGGATGTTTTTTTGATTATGATAACTAGTTAATGAATTAAGCTGCGAAGACAACAATATTTTAAATTTATCCGGCATAGTTGAAATAGAAGCTATAGCTTCAGGTGCATTGGACAAGGTCATATCTACTTCCCAAGAACCGTCTTGCAAATCTTTCGAAGGAATAACGGTTTCGTCTACTACATTCCACCCAGCCTGTTTAACTAAATTTTTGCTGTCTTCAAGGGTAATTAATGTACGGATGTTGGCTTCAGTAGTTTCACGGAAACTTTCGTATTGTGCTTGCAGCAGAGCAGCTAAAAAATGTGGCATTTGATGGTTGTCAGTGATATGAGTATCCCATTCCGCAAAAACTAATCGTTTTCCCCATTTATGAAGTTTGGTAAACATTTCTAGCAATATCTCTTGAGATGTTAAGTACCAGCTTGAATGAGAAAACACTATGGTATCAAAAGTATTTTCTGGAAAATCTATTTCAGCAGATAAAATATCTGTGTTGAAATCAACTGTAATTTGCTTGCCCACAGAAGATTGCTGCAGTTTAGCCATCGCTTGACCCAACGTTTCTGGAGCGCCATAATCAGGACCAGCGATATCGATAGCGTGAACTTTTCCTTTATCTCCTGCAAAATAAGCTAGTACAGCAGTCATATCCCCTTGACCACAACCAATTTCTAAAACACTTTCTCCAGCATGAATTCCCCAATACTCTGCTAAATGAATGCGATGTTGCGTTTGGACAGTTTGAATTTCAGATAAAGTACCTGTTGGTGAAATGCTTTTAGCCATTTCTTTTAAGTTGTTCATTCCCAATTCTTATCCCTCTTTCTATTTCTTTCAATGATATGCCGTTTGACTTACTTAGTATACCTTAGTTTTAATCCGTAAAGTGCAGCAAAATGAAAGGCAGTTTCTTGATTTTATGGTATTCTATAGAATAGAAGAAAGGTATGTGAAAGATGAAGAAAAGTTTGATCAAATTAAGAAAAAAATTAGGACTTGTGGCTGCTTTGAGCCTGCTAAGTGCCTGTGGAACAGAAAGTTCAGCAAATGAAGCCTCTAATCCTACTGCTTCTCATGTAGAAACGATTGAAAAAAGCGGCTTAGAAGAGTTGAAAGTTCATTACATAAATGCTGGACAAGCCGATGCAACGTTGTTTGAATTTGCAGATGAGAGTGAAGAATATACGATTCTCTATGATACAGGTGATTGGAACAGAACAGATGTGGTCGATTACTTGTCTAATGAAGGGATAGAAGAACTAGATTTAGTCATCGTCAGTCATCCAGATGCAGATCATATTGGTCAATTAGATAAAGTGATTGAACAATTTGAAGTAGGAGAAATTTGGATGTCTGGAAATACTACCACTTCAGATGTATTTGCACGATCACTCGAAGCAATTCAAGAACATGAAGTAGGGTATTATGAACCTCGAGCAGGAGACCAATTTGATGTTGGTCCATTGGATATGGAGATTCTTTATCCTGCTGAATTGACCGGCAATACAAACGCAGATTCTATTTCAATGATGGTTTCATATGGAGAGATTGATTTCATGTTTACAGCGGATGCTGGAAAAGCGCAAGAAATCGAAATGGTCAATTCTGGGATGAATGTAGATGCGGAAATTCTTTCGTTAGGGCACCACGGATCTGATACTTCCAGTGATCCTTCTTTCGTTGAAGCAGTTAGTCCAGAAGTCGCAGTCTACAGTGCTGGTGTAGATAATTCATACGGGCATCCTCATCAAGAAGTAGTGTCTATGATTAAAGATAAAGGGATAGAGCTTTATGGAACGGATGCCTATGGCACGATCATTGTCACTACCAATGGTGCAGAGTACACTATTCGAACAACTGGCAAAGGGGTTGTGAAGACCGGCAAGAAAGAAAAGAAGGATTCTTCAAAAAATAGTGCTACAATTTCTGAAGTCCCTGAGGAATCGGCTGAAGAAAGCAAACTTGCCCCATCTTCAGAAATGATAAACATCAACACAGCATCTTATGAAGAGTTGCTTGAGATCGTTCATATCGGTCCAGAACGGGCAGAAGAGATTATCGCCTTGCGTCCTTTCGAGCGAGTTGAAGAGCTGAGCGAAGTAAATGGCATTGGAGCTGCCAGGTTAGACGATATTTTAACTGAAGGCAAAGTTTATGTAGGAGGGGAATAAGTGTGAAAGGTATACTAGATCGATTTGAAGAAGATAAAGCTGTCTTATTGGTTGAGCAGTTAAATAAAGAATGGATTGTAGAGGTGGATCGCTTGCCAGCGGGAAGTAAAAAAGGTACTTGGTTTACCTTAGACATCAGTGGAGATGAGATAAGCAGTATATCCGTTGATCAACAGCTTACAGAAGAAAAGAGCCAGAAGATCAATGATTTGATGCAATCTATACGTTCCAAAAGTACAGACAGCAAATTCAAACGCAACTAAAAACGAGATGAATTCAACAGGCTCCATAAAAGATCGGGTAGTCCATTCGATTTTGTATGGAGCCTGTTTATTCTATTTCTTCATTACAATTCTTAGTGATTAAACATAGGTTGCATTTTGTTTTTGTGGTATCATTAAAAGCAAAGAAAAAGTAATTTTTTGGGGGCAATTAGTGTGAATAAAACGTATCCAGATGATAGTTTGGCATTGCATACAGACATGTACCAACTTAATATGATGAAATCGTATTGGGAGTTAGGGGATGCAGATAAGAATGCTGTATTTGAAGTATATTTCCGTGAAAATCCATTTGGTATTGGTTATACCGTTTTTGCGGGGTTGGAACGAGTAGTAAACTATGTAGAAAATTTAACGTTTACAGCATCTGATCTCGACTATTTAAGAGAGACTCAAGATTACCCAGAAGCATTTTTAGACTATTTAAAAAACTTTAAATTTACTGGAACGATTCGTTCAGTCATAGAAGGAGACTTAGTTTTTGCTAATGAACCCATCTTGCAAATAGAAGGGCCTCTGGCTGAATGCCAATTATTGGAGACAACTATTTTGAATGTAGTCAATTTTCAAACCTTGATTGCGACAAAAGCCTCTGAAATGAAGACCGTAGTTGAAGATGATCCCTTATTGGAATTCGGGACTCGAAGAGCTCAAGAAATGGATGCAGCAATTTGGGGAACACGAGCAGCTTTTATTGGCGGAGCAGATGCTACAAGTAATGTTCGTGCTTCAAAATTATTTGGTATTCCAGCCAGCGGAACACACGCTCATGCGATGGTGCAAGCTTACGATAGTGAATATGAAGCATTTATGGCATATGCCAAAACACATAGAGATTGTGTATTTTTAGTAGATACATTTGATACATTAAAAACTGGTGTGCCTAACGCGATTCGTGTTGCGAATGAAATGGGAGATAATATCAATTTTTTAGGTGTTCGATTAGATAGTGGAGATATGGCTTATATATCTAAGCAAGTACGGACGCAACTGGATGAAGCAGGATATCCTGATGCTAAAATCTATGCTTCAAATAACTTAGATTCAAAAACGATTTTAAACTTAAAAATGCAAGGTGCTAAAATCGATGTATGGGGAGTTGGAACACGTTTAATTACCGCGTTTGATCAACCTGCATTAGGAGCGGTTTATAAATTAGTGGCGATAGAAGATAAAAACGGCAATATGAGAAATACAATCAAATTAACCAGCAATGCTGCTAAAATGTCTACTCCAGGTAAAAAACAAGTGTGGCGAATCACCAGTAATGAAAAAGGAAAATCTGAAGGTGACTATGTAGCTCTTTGGGGAGAACGCCCCGATCTGGAAAAGGAGCTGTTCATGTTCCATCCGATCCATACGTATATCAATAAAACTGTTAAAGATTTCACTGCCGTTCCATTGTTGAAAGATATTTTTGTGGACGGTGAATTGGTGTATGAGTTACCTAAATTGGATAAAATCAAATCGCACGCAGAAGAAAGTCTGACGGCATTGTGGGATGAGTATAAACGAATATTGAATCCTGAATCTTATCCCGTTGATTTATCTCAAAAAGCTTACGATAATAAATTAGCGATCATCAGAGAAACGAGACGGAGAATGAAAGAGCTGGAAAGCTGATTATTTCTTTCTTCTCGCGAAACAGTGGTAATTTATAATGGTTATAATAAATATTATTTGCCGAGTAGTTGTAAAGCTTCAATAAATTAGTTGTGATGAGAAAGGGTGCAAGTTATGTCAGAAATCAGAGATGAAATACTAGCAGAAATGAAAGTAAAGCCTTCCATTGATCCTAAAGTAGAAGTTCGACAACGAGTAGATTTTTTAAAAGCCTATTTAACAAAATATCCTTTTATCAAAACGCTTGTACTAGGAATCAGTGGCGGACAGGACTCTACGTTGGCTGGGAAAATAAGTCAATTGGCGATTAATGAAATAAGAGAAGAGACAGGGGACGCTCTGTATCAATTCATAGCTGTTCGATTACCTTATGGAACGCAAGCAGATGAACATGATGCCATGGATGCCATTGAATTTATGCAAGCCGATAAAACGGTTCGCGTAAATATCAAACCAGCAACAGATGCTGTAGTCGAGGCTTTAAAAGATGAAACGATTGAATTGAGCGACTTTACAATTGGGAACATCAAAGCTCGTCAAAGAATGATTGCTCAATACGCGATTGCTGGAACTTACAATGGAGTAGTTGTAGGAACCGATCAATCAGCTGAATCAGTCACAGGTTTTTACACCAAATACGGTGATGGCGGAACAGACATCAACCCGCTGTTTGGATTAAACAAACGTCAAGGGAAAGCGTTACTTGTTGCATTAGGTTGTCCTGAACACTTGTATACTAAAATACCTACAGCAGATTTAGAAGACGACCGTCCATCCCTTCCGGATGAAGTAGCTTTAGGAGTGAGTTACGAAGCTATTGATGACTACCTAGAAGGTAAAGAAGTATCTGAACGGGAAGCCGCTGCTATTGAAGGCTGGTTCAATAGAACACGCCACAAACGCAATATGCCCATAGATGTCTTTGATACATTCTGGAAAGAATAAACGTACGATGTCGAGAATAGTGTGAGACGATAATTATAAGCGAAATCAAAAGTAACAGAAGGTTAAGAAGCTAGCTAAATGCCTAGTTTTCTTAATCTTTTTTGTTAGTGAAAGAAAAAAAGTTCATCCGTTGCATTTTCGGTCTATACCATTTATAATAGAGAGGTATTTTAAATGAAGGAGACAATAATATGACAAATAAAGTATTCGTCAATGGAAATGTTTATACAGGAGAAACTAAAATTGATAACGGTTTCGTCCGTTTCAACAAAGAAATCTTGGCGGTTGGTAGAATGGAAGATTTCACTCAAGAAGCTGAAGAGGAATTAATCGATATTTCCGGGGAAATAATCGTACCTGGATTTATTGATGTGCATAGTCACGGAGGATACGGCAGTGATAATATGGATGCGGATCCTGAAAAAATCAATCAGATGATTCAACAAATGTATCAAGAAGGAATCACTTCTTATTTTCCAACAACTATGACTCAATCTTATGAAAATATTGAAGCTGCTTTAAAAGGGATTGCTGAAGCAGCAGAAACAAATCCGGTGATTCAAGGGATTCATGTAGAAGGGCCATTTATTTCCGCTGTATTCAAAGGAGCTCAACCTGAAGAATATATTAGAATTCCTGATGCTGAAACAATGAAAAAGTGGGATGAGATTAGTGGAGGGCGTGTTCGTCTTGTAACGTATGCTCCAGAAACTAGTGATGCTAGTGAATTTGAAAAAATATGCCAAGAGAATGATATTGTTTTATCAGCTGGTCACACAAACGCGACTAGAGAAGAAATGAAACAATCTAAAGCTAGACATATCACGCATTTGTATAACGCACAACGAGGGTTGCACCATCGTGAACCAGGTGTAACAGGTCATGCTTTCTTAGACGAAGATACGTATGTAGAAGTGATTGCAGACGGGTTCCACATCCATCCTGAAATGGTGAAGATGGCTTACATGATGAAAGGTCCAGATCGCGTAGAGATTATCACAGACGCCATGAGGGCCAAAGGTATGCCGGATGGTGAAAGTGAGCTGGGCGGGCAAAAAGTTATTGTAAAAGATAAACAAGCTCGTTTAGAATCTGGTAATCTAGCTGGCAGTGTTTTGGAGTTCCAAGATGCATTCAAAAATATTATGGAATTCACAGGCTGCAGTGTGGAAGATGCTGTAAAAATGAGTTCAGTCAATCAAGCAAGAGAATTTGGGTTGACACAAAAAGGTATACTATCTGCGGGTAAAGATGCAGATATGGTAGTGTTGAGTCAAGATTTCAATGTCTTGCAAACAGTCAGTTATGGGGAAATCGTGTATAAAGAATAAAAGGAGCGAGTTAAAAATGAACGTTTTTGTAGCAAAAGATAAAAAAGAGGGTAGCCAAAAAGTATTTGATTTGATTACACAAGAAATGGAAAATGGGGCAAAAGTATTTGGTCTAGCAACTGGAAGCACCCCTGAAGATTTATACAAAATCATGACTTCAAGCGATATGGACTTTTCAGGTATTACATCTATCAATTTAGATGAATATGTGGGGTTATCACCAGAAGATCCGCAAAGTTATCGTTACTTTATGGAAAAACATTTATTCTCTAAAAAACCATTCAAAAAGACTTATGTTCCAAATGGTTTAGCAGAAGAAGCAGAAGAAAATACGCGTTACAATAAAATTATTGCTGAAAATCCTATTGATCTCCAAATCTTAGGGATTGGCACAAATGGACACATCGGCTTTAACGAGCCAGGTTCATCTTTTGAGTCTGAAACACGTAAAGTAGCTTTAGTAGAATCTACTATTGATTCCAACAAAGTTTACTTTGACCACGAAGAAGATGTTCCAAGATATGCCTTCTCTATGGGGATAAAATCGATTTTAAAATCTAAAAAAATTATTTTAATGGCATTTGGTAAAAATAAAGCAGAAGCTATTCAACAGATGATCGAAGGTCCTGTGACCGAAGAGGTTCCAGCCAGTGTTTTACAACAGCATCCAAATGTAATTGTGATTGTAGACGAAGAAGCTGGGTCGTTGTTGAATCGTTAGGAGTGAAATAATGACCAAGGAAAAACCGATTTATATTCAAATTCACAATAAGATCCGTAAAATGATCGAAGAAGGTCACTGGAAAGTTGGTGAACGGATTCCATCAGAACGTGATCTTGCTAAGACGTTTGAAGTTAGCCGAATGACTTTAAGGCAAGCTGTTCAGACACTTGTAGATGAAGGGATTTTAGAGCGGAAAGTGGGCTCGGGGACTTATGTTTCCAGTCAAAAAGTCCAAGAGAAAATGACTGGTATCCAAAGTTTTACGGAAACTATGCGTTCTCAAGGACGCAAACCAACGAGCAAGACGATTTCATACCATGTTAAACCTGCCAGTGTCAGTGAAGCAGAACACTTGCATTTGGAAAATGAGACAGTTGTATTGCGCATGGAGCGTGTAAGGTTTGCAGATGATGTTCCGATTTGTTTTGAGGTAGCGACTATTCCGTTTCATTTAGTAGAGTCATTAGGGAAAAAAGAGATCACGTCTTCTCTATATAAAACTCTTGAAGAAGAAAAAGATATCCATATCGGTAAAGCTGAACAAACGATCTCGGCTATGCTGGCATCAGAAAGAATTTCAGAATACTTGGATATCAAACGTGGAGAAGCGATACTGCAGCTGAGACAAATTACGTACAGCAACGACAATAGACCGTTTGAGTACGTAAGAACTCAATACGTAGCAGACAGATTTGAATTCTATCTAGAGAACTAGAACACAGAGCATGCACTGCTTTGTGCAGTGTGTATAAACAAAAGACTGTCTCACTGCGAGACAGTCTTTTTGTTTAGTAAAGTTGTTCCGATTCGAATAGTTGCTTCTGGATAGCCGCTTGATTGTTTTTCAGTTTTGTCTGCAATTCTTCAATATTCCGGCCTAGTTTTTCCAGCAGTTCGATGTTGCGTCCAATTTTTGATTTGGTATCCCAATCTGAAAATAGATTGTCAAAGAAGATATCGAATGTTTTGCTCATTCCGCTAAACTTCTCATAACTCAAAAAAGTATCCATAGACAAATCTGTTAATTCTTTAGAATAATGTTCCAACTGTTGTTCCAATTGACTCATTTTAGCTTCAGCTTTATCGATTTTATCGTATTTCATCATATCAAACAATAGACTGCTATCTGTAAACATATCCCAAGTAGAGTAAGAGTCTGCTGAGTCTAAATCGTCTAAAGCAAAATCGATTGCATCCAAAACACTTTCTCCAGCAGCTAAAGCTTCCTCAATTTCAATCAATTCTTGTTTTAGTTGTGCACGTTTCGTTTCTTCTGCAGTGATTCTTTCACGAAAGAGAGGATCACTTTGATACAGAGTTTCTTTTAATCGTTGGAGTTGAGAAGACGTTTCGTTGACAGCAGTTTGAACCGCATCTAATGCTTCTCTAGATTCAAGGGCCAAGGCTAGTGATAGATCCAGCTCCATTTTAGCCGTGAGTTGCTCTTGTTTCTCTTTATCCAGTCTTTTATCGTAATTGCCCACTAAGCGCTTTAAAAAAGTAGACAATGACTCTTCTTGCAATTTTTCTACATCATCGCTTTCTTTTGCAAAAATAGATTTAGCCGTTTCATAGCGTACTTTATTTTCTTCAAATCTGATTTTTGCATTCGCCTCTTTATTTAGTAAAGAACTCATTTTTGCTTGTAAAACTTCATACTCCTCCATTACTTGATCCTCTCCCTATAGGTAAGTCTTTTTTCTTTTTTATTATGACTGAAAAGAGTGCGAATCTCAATGATAAAAAAAGAGCTTGGACAAATGCCCAAGCTCTCATAAAAATAAATAATGGCTTAACTAATTATATAGTAGAAATGCAAAACAATTAATTTTTACTGAAATCTTCTACCCATGTCATTCCTAATGCACCTTCACCTAAATGAGTGCCGATAACGGGACCAAAATAACTCAGGTGAAATGTAACGTCAGGGTACAAAGATTCTAATTTTTCTTTCCAAATAAGAGCTTTCTCCTCAACGTTTGCATGTATAATGGTAGAAACGATAGGATAACCTTTGGCTGCATCAGCGCCTAATAATTCTTCGATACGTTTTAAGGCTTTTTTGTGTGTACGAATTTTTTCGAAAACGACAATTTGTTTGTCTTCAAAATGCAAGATAGGCTTAATCTTCAATAAGGTACCGATAGATGCAGCACCACTTGATAAACGTCCGCCGCGAACTAAATTCTTCAAATCATCGACTACAAAAAAGGCCTTCAAACTTTGCTGCATGTGGTCAAAGTGATGGAATATTTCTTGTACAGAAGCGCCTTCTCGAACTAAACGAACAGCTTCTAATGCAAAGTACCCTTGAGCAGTACAACTGAGACCGGAATCGTAGGGATAAACTTGTATGCCCTCCATGTATTGTCCAACGTTTGCGATGCTTTGGTACGTACCGCTGATTTTACTGGATAAGTGGACACTGATCACAGCATCATAATCTTTAGCTAGTTCAGCAAATAAAGATTCAATATCGCCAATAGTCGGCTGCGAGCTTGTGGGTAATTTTTCGCTATCTCGAATAAGGTCAAAGTATTGTTCGCTTGTGATATCTACTTCTTCTTTTAACGCTTCGCCATTCACAACAACAGAAAGCGGCAATCGATAAATATGGTTATCTTGGTACTGCTTTTCAGTCAAATAAGCAGTACTATCTGTTACAACAGCTATTTTCAATTCAAAACCTCCCAAGCTGATTTTATTGTGGTGAAATATCAGCACATATTAGAAAATTATAGCATAGAAAGAGTGTAAAACAGAATAGAATCTAAAATGTTTACATTGTTTTAAAATAATCTGGTTTCATAAACAAGTTGTACTTATTCGCACGACTAGTTAAACACAAGCTGTTTACTTGCCTTGTGTCATCAATAAAAAACTTGTAGACTAAAGGCAAAAACAAAATAGAAACTGTCTGAAGAAAGGAAATTATCATGCTGAAAAACTATCGTACTATTGAAAAAGATGGTCAATTTGAAATAGAGATCAAAAAATCTCGGTTTATTTGCCATTTAAAACGAGTGGCAGACGAGACTGAAGCGACAGCTTTTATTGAAGCCGTAAAAAAAGAGCATGCTAAAGCTACGCACAATTGTTCAGCTTATTTAATTGGAGATCAGAACGAAGTCCAACGAGCTCATGATGACGGAGAGCCTAGTGGAACAGCTGGAATTCCTATGTTGGAAGTGCTAAAGAAAAAAGAGTTGAAGAATGTAGCGACTGTAGTAACCCGTTATTTTGGAGGCGTTAAACTAGGTGCCGGCGGATTGATTCGTGCTTATGGAAATTCTGTCAGTAGAGCACTAGAGGAAATCGGACTAGTAGAAGGAATGCTCCAAGCTGAGATCCGTGCAACGATCGAGTATCCGTTATTAGGGAAAGTAGAGAACTTGCTGCGCGAGTCATCTTATACAATAAAAGATATCGTTTATACAGATAAAGTAACATTTAGTTGCCTTGTAAAAGAAGAGGAGAATGCTCGTTTTTATGAAGACCTGATTGAGTGTGTGAGCAATCAGGTCACTTTTGAGGAAGGTGAGTTAAGTTACCGTGAAGTAAAAATTACCTCTGAATAATAGATTAATTTGCAAATTGTAACTTAAATTTTGTGTTTCTTCAACATATATTCAATGGGGAAAAATGTTTCAAAGACTCCCTTTTGTTCTTGTTTCAGTCGTTAATTACAGTTAGTTAAATGTCAGCAGCCAGAGAAATGAGCATTTTGCCATAGTAGAAAATCGTTCTAGGTGGGTTGAACATCAATAAAACTTCTTGAATGATAAAAAAAGGTGAAATTGGGTCTCGATGTTGAACAATTGTTAAGAAACATTTACAATTTTTCAATAAGAGTATTGGAAATTGTAATTTTGTGATAAAATGACCAAGACTTCAAACAAAGCATCTGCATTATTTTTTTTATCCAATCAAAAAAGGATTGTTTGCTCTAGAAAAAACGTTAAGATATAAGCAATAGTACTGCTCATTTCAACAAATAAACTAGTTTCAAGAATACATTTGAAAAGGTGATAATCAGTGAAGAAAAAACAGAAAGACTCTTCAACTCGTTCTGAGTATAGGAGAAGCGGAAAACGCAAAAAATCCAAAGGCCAGAAAATTATTTTGGCTATTTTAATTCCTATCATGGCTGTTTTATTGGTAATAGCTATCTTTGCAGCAAAATTATTTGCTGAAGCTCAAACCGCTGTGGAAGATTCTTATCATTCTATTGAACGAGAAAGTGAAATAGATGTCGATCCAATAGAAGATACTGTCTCTTTACTGATCATGGGTGTGGATGACACTGAAAGTCGAAACTTGGGAAGTGCCAGAACGGATGCCCTGATTTATTTGACGATAGACCCTCAAAATCATGAAATTAATATGGTGAGTATCCCTCGAGATACGTATACCGAAATTATGAATGATGGTGAATTTTACAGAAGAAATAAGATCAATTCTGCTTATGAAGTAGGACAAGAAAAAGCCGTTATTGAAACAGTAGAGAACTTATTGGATGTGCCGGTTCATTATTACGCAACGTTTAACTTTGATTCCTTCTTAGAAATTATTGATGCTTTAGGCGGAATTGAAATGGATGTGCCTGTGACTATCTCAGAACAAAATTCTGATGGACAAATGGGTCAGATCCATTTAGAAGAGGGCTATCAAACCTTAAACGGAGAGCAAGCATTAGCGCTGGCTCGTACTAGAAAAATCGATAATGATGTCAAACGCGGCGAGCGTCAACAATTGATTATTCAAGCGATTGTGAAAAAAGCATTGAGTATCGGTTCGATTCCAAAACTTTCTGATGCAATCGAAGCTGTTGGAAGCAATATGCGTACCGATCTGCGATTTAATGAAATGCTGAATATTGCTCAATCAGGCTTGGAAGGAAGTTACACGTTCGATTCACACATTTTCGAATGGACTGATTTTACGTTTAATGGAGCTAGTATGGTCGAGTTGTATCCGGATAGTGTTGACTACATCAGTCATAAATTACGTGTAGCATTGGATTTAGAAGCTGCAGATGAACGCGATGCAGAAGGGTATGAATTTACTTCTAATCGAATAGCAGAATACGCTGATTAAAATCAAGGATGAAGAATTGTTGCACCTATAAAAAAAGTGAGTTGAGGCATATGAATATGCTTCAGCTCACTTTTTTTAGTATCGTGATAATGCTATTCTTTGCGATTCCAAGCACGAGCAAATTTGCGAATATGTTTTAACAAAGGCTGATTCGATTTACCTGTCAAGCCGATGAGTTCTACAAAAAGCTCCAGACCAAATCCTAAACCAATCGTCAGAAAAATCCAACCCCACAGAGAGGATAAAGGATAAAGCAGTGCAATCAAAGAAAAAATAGCGGCTAAAAAGTAGATAGCAACAACTGTTTGCTTGTGAGTGAAACCCAGCGTCATTAGGCGATGATGAATATGCAATTTATCTGCTGTAGCAATCGATTGTTTGTTTAGAATTCTGCGGATCATTGCATAAATAGTATCTGTAATAGGAATGCCTAAAATAACAATTGGAATAATCAACGTAATCAAAGTAGCATTTTTTAAACCTTGCAGAGACATGACGGAAATCATAAAACCAAGAAATAAGGCTCCGGTATCTCCTAAAAAAATTCGAGCAGGATTAAAGTTGTAGGGAAGAAAACCAGCAATACTGCCTACTAATACAAAAATCATGATTGGTACTGACATACTGTCTACGGTTAAAAAGAAATAGCCGATAATTCCCATAGTAGTCAATGCGATCATGGACACTCCGCTGGCTAATCCGTCTAAACCGTCAATCAAATTAACCGCATTTGTAATGGCTAAAATCCAAAACAGTGTTACCGGTAAACTGAAGGATCCAAAATGAAGCTCGCCAATAAAAGGCAAGTTGATCATATTTAATTGAATGTCTCCGACGTAATAAACGATCAGACCAGCAATAAGAATACCTAGCGATTTTAATTTAGGGCTCAACTCTTTTAAATCATCCACTATCCCAGTGATCAATATGACACTGGCCCCTAAAAAAATCGGCAGAGTCTCCTGATTGGGAATAGGCAACAGGAAGAAAATTGAGAGGAAGAAAGAGATGAAGACAGCAATTCCTCCTAAAGATGGTACGATTCTTGTGTTTACTCTTCGTTCATTTGGCAGGTCAACAGCTCCGATTGAAATAGCTAATTTCCTTACAAAAGGCGTTAAAACAATGGATATCAATGCTGCAGCTATACAAGTCAAAAGAACATGGAACATATTATACATTCAAATGATCCTTCCTTAACGTTATCTTCATTTATTATACAAATTTAAATGGTTAAACACAATTGCAGACCTTATTTATTTTAGGATTACGGGTCAGAACAGTATTGAACTCATGGCATTCAACATAAAAATTTTCTTTTGTTTCATTGTATTCAGAGAAATAATCCTATAAACTAGTTGAAAGAGCTTTTTTTGATAACGAGCATACCTGGAAAATAGTCCGTAATGGTGATGAATCTAACTTACGAGGAGAAAAAATATGCGCTCTACTGACAGAAAGAAAAAAAAGAAACGAACTAAATGGATTGTCCTTTCGGTTTTCATTTTCATTATACTAGGAATAGGTATTTATCTTACTTATGCGTTTATGTCGGCAAATCATTTTTTTAATTCCATTCAAGGAGAACCGATTCCTTCAGATGACGCAAATGAACAAGTCATTATTGAAAATAAAGAACCCTTTTCTATTTTATTGTTAGGTGTAGATGAGCGACCTGGGGATATCGGCAGAGCCGATACGATCATGGTGGCTACTGTGAATCCAACGAGTGAGGACATTAAATTGGTATCTATTCCTCGGGATACATTGATCGAATTACCCGATACACAAGAAGAAGATAAAATAAATGCTACTTATGCTTATGGAGGTATTCCTTACGTCATTGATACGGTTGAAGAGTATTTAGAGATATCGATTCAATATTACGCTCAAATCAATTTTCAAGGCATGGTTGATTTAGTAGATGCAGTTGGCGGAATTGATGTGAATTCTCCTTTAAAATTCACCGTACAGGATAGTACTGAGAAAGCCGATGCGATCCATATTGAAGAAGGCAATCAGCACTTAAATGGGGAAGAAGCTCTGGGATATGCTAGAATGCGAAAACAGGATCCTCGTGGCGACTGGGGGAGACAAGAGCGTCAACGGCAAGTGATAGAAGCTATCGTAGATGAAACGATCTCTATTTCGAGTTTGACAAACTTTAATACAATCTTTAATGCGATTGCTCCAAATTTGAAAACCAATTTAACTGGTCGCGAGATATGGATTTTAGGCACAAATTATGCGCCGGCAGCACGAAACATTGAATCATTGACATTAGACGGTGAAGCAGATACAGTTTATTTTTCAACGTATGGACAAGACGTCTATGTATGGGTCCCTTATGAAGAGACATTAGAAGAAATTCGTCAAGTATTGCAAGAACACTTGGAAATCAATTCTTCTAATAATGATATATCCATAGAGGAAAGCAATACTGAAATAGAGTAAATAAAAAACGAGGGAAATGTGGATGGTTATCCACTTTTCCCTCGTTTTTTATGGTTCATAATTGCATTATGTTATTTAGTGTATTTCAAAAAATAGTTCTTTTTTTGCGTAAATTATTTTGAGGTGATGTGATGGAAAAGTGGTTAGTTGGAAGAGAATTGTTGCGGAACGAACTGATTTCTGTAATAGAAGCTTCAGAAAACATTCAAGAGAGAAAAGGCTTTACGTTAAATGCCAAAGAAATCATCTGTAATCGATGCGGCGCCAGTCAATCGAAAGATAGAATCAGTGCGCCTTGTCCATGTAGTACAGACTGTTTTTATTGTGTCAGCTGTCTGCAAATGGGGAAAGTAAAAAAATGCAGTGTTTTGTACTATCAGCAAGAAGAAAACAGTTTTGATGATCTAGAGGAACCTATTTTGACTTGGACAGGATCGTTGTCTCCCCAACAGCAGCAAGCTTCAGTAGAGATTTTGAATGCTGTACGAGTTGGAGAAGAGCGGTTGATTTGGGCGGTTGCAGGTGCGGGGAAGACGGAAATGCTATTTCAAGGAATAGCCGATGCATTAAAGGATAAGAAGAGAGTCTGTGTGGCTTCTCCTCGAGTAGATGTTTGCTTGGAGTTAGCGCCTCGATTGCAACAAGCTTTTTTGCATGTAGAAATAGCTGTTTTGCATGGAAATATGGAAGAACCTTATACTTATACACAGCTTGTGATTGCGACAACGCATCAGCTGATACGGTTCCGTGAGGCGTTTGATGTGCTGATTATTGATGAGATAGATGCTTTTCCATTTCATATCGATAAAAGCTTGCAATTTGCTGCTCAAAAGGCTCGTAAGAAAAAGGGAGCCTTGATTTACTTATCAGCTACACCAAGTAAGGAAATGCAAAAAGCGATTCGGTCAAAACAATTATCGGCATCGATTTTACCCGCTCGTTATCATGGTTTTTCACTGCCTGTGCCAAAGTTTATTTGGACAGGAGATTGGCGAAAAGGGATAGCAGATCATAAAAAAGCCTTACCTTTCTTGGATCACGTCAAAAGATTGACAGAGAAAAAACGGAGATTTCTTATTTTTGTGCCTCATATTGCATTGATGGGACAATTGGATGCTTATTTACAAATCCTGTTTCCAGCACATTCTTTTACGAGTGTTTACGCAGAGGATCCAGAGAGAAAAGAAAAAGTTTTAAAGATGAGGCAAGAAGAATATGATTTTTTACTGACTACCACTATTTTAGAAAGAGGAGTAACCTTTAGAGATATTGATGTATTGGTCTTAGGTGCAGAAGACAAAACTTTTACAGAAGCTGCACTGGTGCAAATTGCCGGTCGAGCTGGAAGGCACAAAGATTATCCAAAAGGAGAAGTGTTATTCTTTCATTATGGGCAGTCAAAAGAAATGAAACGAGCGCGTAAACAAATTCGGCAAATGAATAAATGGGCATCGGAGAGAGGACTGATCCAAAAATGACCAATTGTTTGTGGTGTGGACGTGAAGAGTTGCCTAAAATTCGTTTGATCGATATTGTTGGACTGACAAAAATTAAAACAGAACCTCTGTGCAGACAATGTAAAAAGCAATTAAGCTATTTAGACGATCAATCAACTTGCAGGGGGTGTGGAAGACCTGAAGACGGGGAGGAATACTGTAAAGATTGTATACGTTGGCAAAATCTTTATCCCCATTATGATTTTCATAATGAAGCATTGTACGAATACAATGAGTTTATGAAAGAGTGGATAGAAGCCTATAAATTTAAAGGAGACTACCGCTTAGGAAAGGTATTTGCGGAACCGCTAAAGTACAAGGTTGAAAAGAGAGCTGATACAGAGTCTGTTATCATACCGATTCCCATCAGCAAGAAAAGTATGGATATTAGAGGATTTAATCAAGTGAAAGGATTGCTGGATTTTGCAGGCCTTTCATATAATGAAGTTTTGGTTCATGTAGGGATTGGAGAGAAGCAATCTAGTAAGAATCGACAACAGCGGATGACCAGCTCGCAACCATTTGAAATCAAACCAAGTAAACGGATAGAAATAGAATGTCGGAATATATTATTGATCGACGATGTTTACACTACAGGAAGAACTCTTTTTCATGCAGCAGATTGTTTGTTTTTGAATGGTGCGGCTAACGTGCAGTCTTTGACGATCGCACGTTAAAGCGGATTAAAAGCGTGCAAAATTCTTTTGACGACAAAAGAAAGATTTCAATTGAAAAGTTTGCTTATTAAAACGCTATCTTTTATAATGATAATAAGCAATACATCCTGTGAGTGGTCCACATGGTGTTGCGGTATCTGATGATGAGAGGTGTTAAAACAGCAGAATCAGAACTACTAATATATGAAGATAGGCGGATTCATAAAGAAAGTTCTGCTATTTAAACGAATCATTGAATTACCAAAAAGGTATCAGATGAAAGGGGAGACTGTTTATGATTAGATACAATGTCCGTGGAGAAAACATCGAGGTGACTGCTGCAATTCGCAGTTATGTTGAGAAAAAAGTAAGTAAGATTGAAAAATACTTTAATGATGTACCAGAAGCCACAGCTCATGTAAACTTAAAAACTTATTCTGATAAAACAGCTAAAGTAGAGGTTACAATCCCAGTACCTTATATTGTATTACGTGCAGAAGAAACCTCTCCAGATCTATATGGAAGTGTGGATTTGGTTGTAGATAAATTGGAAAGACAAATGCGCAAATACAAAACAAAATCAAACCGTAAAGGGCGCGAACAAGTATCTCAACCTGTTGACCCATTGATTGGAACTGACTTCGAGCATGCTGATGCAGAAGAAGTCGAAGAAGAGTTGCCAATTGTGCGCACAAAACGCTTATCATTGAAACCAATGAACAGTGAAGAAGCCGTATTGCAAATGGATATGCTTGGACACGACTTCTTTATTTTCGAGGACGCAGATACAAACGGAACAAGCATTGTTTACCGCAGAAATGACGGGAAATATGGATTGATTGAAACAGAATAATCGTTGATTCTATCTATTAATAAATGAGTTAAACTAAAAGAACACAAGCGAAGAGTTCATTCTCCGTTTGTGTTCTTTTTACGATTTGAGGTCAATCATAGAGTATTTAGTCCATTACTGCCATAAGTTTAGGAGAGGGAAGCTGGTTTTATCGAAAAAAGCTTTAATTTCTTTCTATATATGATAGAATTAGAAAGAATGTAAACTGAATAATAGGCGAAGTGTAACAAAAAGGATATGTCAGATTATATAGGCAAATAACTAGTGGATAGAATGACCATATAGGGGAGAAATATTGAATGGCAAATTTATTACGCAAAATTTTTGATACAGATAGAACAGAATTAAAAGAATTGGATAAAATCGCAAAACAGATAGAAACGTTTGCTGATCAAATGGCAGCTCTAACTGATGAGCAGCTGCAAGCAAAAACGCCAGAATTGCAAGAACGTTACCAAAAAGGTGAAACTCTGGATGAAATGTTGCCAGAAGCATTTGCTGTAGTTCGAGAAGCTGCAAAACGAGTGTTGGGATTGTATCCTTTCCATGTTCAATTAATGGGTGGTATCACCTTGCACAGAGGAAATATCGCGGAAATGAAAACTGGTGAAGGGAAAACTCTGACTGCTACGATGCCCGTTTATTTAAATGCGCTTAGTGGTGAGGGAGTTCATGTTGTTACCGTCAATGAATATTTGGCTAGTCGTGATGCGATCGAAATGGGAGAGCTGTACGAATGGTTAGGTTTAACGGTTGGGTTGAACACCAACGATAAATCCTCTGCGGAGAAACGAGAAGCTTACCAATCGGATATTATGTACAGTACGAATAACGAATTGGGCTTTGATTATTTACGTGACAACATGGTTGTTTACAAAGAACAAATGGTGCAACGTCCATTGAATTTTGCTGTAGTGGATGAGGTTGACTCGATTTTAGTGGATGAAGCCAGAACACCATTGATTATTTCTGGACAAACACAAAAATCAAATACTCTTTACACACGTACAGACTTTTTTGTTAAAGGTTTAACCGAAGAAGAAGATTACACGATTGATGTTTCTTCAAAAACGATTGCTTTGACAGAAACGGGTATGGAAAAAGCCGAAAAAACGTTTAGAGTCCAAAATTTATACGATGTTGAAAACCAAGAGTTGACGCATCACTTAGACCAAGCTTTACGAGCAAATTACATTATGCACCATGATTTTGATTATGTAGTACAAGAAGGCAAAGTAAAAATCGTAGACCAATTTACTGGACGTATCATGGAAGGTCGTCGTTATTCAGATGGACTTCATCAAGCAATCGAAGCTAAAGAAGGCGTTGAGATTCAAAAAGAATCTAAAACAATGGCCAATATTACCTTCCAAAACTACTTCCGTATGTACAAAAAATTATCTGGTATGACAGGGACAGCCAAAACAGAAGAAGAAGAATTCCGTGAAATCTATAATATGAATGTAGTCGCTATTCCGACGAACAAACCATTGCAACGGGATGACCGTGCGGACTTGTTGTATCCTTCTTTGGAAAGCAAATTCAAAAGTGTTGTAGCAGAGATCAAAGAACGCCATGCTAAAGGCCAGCCGATTTTGGTAGGTACTGTAGCCGTGGAGACTTCTGAATTGCTTTCTAGAATGCTGAAACAAGAAAAAATTCCACATGCTGTATTGAATGCAAAAAATCACTTTAAAGAAGCGGAAATCATTACCAATGCGGGTCAACAAGGTGCTGTAACGATTGCTACCAATATGGCTGGTCGTGGGACAGATATCAAGTTGGGGGCTGGAGTTCGTGAAATAGGCGGATTATGTGTTATCGGTACCGAAAGACATGAATCTCGCCGTATTGACAATCAATTGCGTGGACGCGCTGGACGTCAAGGAGATCCGGGTGTCAGTCAATTCTACTTATCTTTAGAAGATGATTTGATGAGACGCTTTGGTTCTGAAAAGATTCAAGCTGTCTTGCAACAATTAAAGATTCAAGAAGAAGATGCTGTTATCCAAAGTAAAATGATCTCTCGCCAAGTAGAATCGGCACAAAAACGTGTCGAAGGAAACAACTACGATACACGTAAAAATGTCTTGAAATATGACGACGTGATGCGTGAACAACGGGAAGTCATTTACAAACAAAGACTTGAAGTCATCATGGAAACTGAATCGTTGAAGAATGTATCCGTGCCGATGATCAAACGTACGATCAATCGAATCGTTCAAGCCAATACTCAAGGTGAAACGAAGGATTGGGACTTGCAAAATATTGTTGATTTTGCCGGTTCAGCATTAGTTCATCAAGATGATGTATCATTGAGCGATATGGAAGGCAAAACGGCTGAGCAAATCGAAACCTATTTATTAGACCTAGCTAAGACGGTCTATGCAGAAAAAGAAACTCAACTAAATGGTACTGAGCAAGTACTGGAATTTGAAAAAGTCATTATCCTGCGTGTTGTCGACAGCAAATGGACAGATCACATCGATACGATGGATCAATTGCGTCAAGGTATCGGTTTGCGTGCTTATGGGCAATCAAATCCGTTAGTAGAATACCAAACAGAAGCCTTTAATTTATTTGAAGAGATGATTGCAGCTATCGATTACGATGTGACTCGCTTCTTGATGAAAGCACAAATTCGTCAGAACTTGAAACGAGAACAAGTCAGTGCTGGAACGCCAGCTCATGCTGAAAATGCTAAAAAAGCTGCTGAACAAGCTAAACAAGTGATGAAACAAGCTGTTCATGTTGACGGATCTAAGGTTGGCCGTAACGATCCGTGCCCATGCGGCAGCGGCAAAAAATTCAAGAATTGTCATGGACAAGATGTATAGTCTTTTCATTAAAAATGAAATAAAGCAAATAAAAAAATACGAGCTTCGATAAGCTGTATTTAAAGACTAGAGGGTTTAGACAAATTATTTGGCTAAGCCCTTTAGTGAATTTTAGGAGGAATTTTAATGGAACTCAGTGAAGTAAGAAATTTTTTAGAATTTGTTGAAAAGAAGTTAGCCAATTTCAGGGGGTCTCTTTGACTTAGAAGGTATGGAGCGAGACATTGCTGAGTACAATGAAATGATGGCTGAACCAGGTTTCTGGGACAACACCGAGAAAGCTCAACAAACGATCAATGATGCGAATACGATCAAAGAGAAGTACAACCAGTTTAAAGGATTAGAAACGCAAAAAGAAGATCTTGAAGTGATGCTGGAAATGCTTAATGAGGAAAAAGACGAAGCGTTGGAAAAAGAATTAAGTGATACGACGATCCAATTTGAAAAAGAAGTAGAAGAATTCGAACTTCAAATGCTGTTAAGCGAGCCGTATGATAAAAATAATGCCTTGCTGGAAATTCATCCTGGAGCAGGCGGAACAGAGTCTCAAGATTGGGGCAGTATGTTGTACCGAATGTATACTCGCTGGGCAGAACAAAAAGGTTTTAAGATAGAGATTCTTGATTACCAGGATGGTGACGAAGCGGGAATTAAAAGTGTGACCTTATTGATCAAAGGACAAAATGCTTATGGGTATTTGAAAGCTGAAAAAGGTGTACATCGTCTTGTACGGATTTCACCTTTTGACTCTGCTGGAAGACGGCACACCTCCTTTGCGTCGGTAGATGTGGTTCCGGAATTTGATGATGATATTGATATTGAAATCAATCCGGACGAGTTGCGTATCGATACTTATCGAGCAAGTGGAGCTGGTGGACAACACATCAATAAAACAGATTCAGCGGTCCGCATCACCCATTTACCGACTGGAGAGGTAACGGCTAGTCAAGCGCAACGCTCGCAATTGCAAAATAAAGAGCAAGCAATGAAAATGCTGAAAGCCAAATTGCATCAACTGCAGCTCGAAGAAAAAGAAAAAGAAATGGCTGCTATTCGTGGAGAACAAAAAGAAATCGGATGGGGTTCTCAAATTCGCTCTTATGTTTTTCATCCGTATTCTATGGTTAAAGATCATCGGACGAACTATGAAACTGGAAATGTGAATAATGTGATGGATGGAGATTTAGATCCATTTATCCATGCTTATTTAACTAGTCATATCAGCAACTAAAAATATTCTGTCGAACTTTCGTCATACTTTATAGATGGCGAAGGTTCTTTTTTTGTCATCTTTGTAACATTCAAAGAATCCGGCTCTCTCGAAAAGAGGTGATAAAAGCAGCCAATTGCTCAATATAAGGCAAGCTAACCTCTAAACAATAGTAAAGTTGGAGTGAAGTCGAAGTAGAGAAAGACACAGGTAGAAAGAGTTCTATAGTGACATGTTGTGAAATATATTGAAATGTTTTTGTAAAGAGATTAAAACAGACATTGATTCTCTAAATGATATAATTGTTTTTGGGCAAAGGGAATACTTTGCTTTTTTTATACTGTTAGACAGTGTAAAAAAAATTCAAACTTAGATAGGTGATAAAATAATGATTGAAATGCTCAACGTTTCGAAGAAGTATCCTAATGGGATTACTGCTGTGAATGATTTGTCTATTCGTATTGAGCAAGGCGAATTTGTCTATGTAGTTGGGCCAAGTGGTGCTGGGAAGTCAACTTTTATTAAAATGATCTATAGAGAAGAGCTGCCTACAAAAGGAACGATAAAAGTAGGAGATTTTGATTTAGCGAAAATGAAAAATAAACAAGTTCCTTTTTTAAGAAGACATGTTGGAGTAGTTTTCCAAGATTTTAAACTGTTGCCAAGACTTACTGTATACGAAAATATTGCTTATGCAATGGAAGTAGTGGAAAAAAATCCAAAAGCTATTAAAAAACGTGTTTTGGAAGTACTGGATTTGGTGAAGCTGAAACATAAAGTTAAGATGTTCCCGAATGAATTATCAGGTGGAGAACAACAACGGATTGCGATCGCAAGAGCTATTGCCAATATGCCTCGCGTATTGATTTGTGATGAGCCGACTGGTAACTTAGACCCCGAAACATCATGGGAAATTATGCATATTTTAGATGAAATTGCCAACAGCGGAACAACCATTATTATGGCAACTCACAATAGTCAAATCGTTAATGAAGTAAGACATCGTGTTCTTGCAATCGAAAATGGCCGCATTGTCCGTGACCAACAGGAAGGGGACTATGGCTATGAAGCTTAGAACGATGGGAAGACATATCAAAGAAGCATTTAAAAGCTTAGTCAGAAATGGCTGGATGTCACTGGCAGCGGTTAGTGCTGTTGCTGTAACATTACTTTTAGTTGGTAGTTTTATCGCATTATTAATGAATGTAAATAAATTAGCCTCTGATGTAGAAAATGATGTGAGTGTTCGTGTATATATCGATTTAGCTGCAACAGAAGAACAACAATCGCAGTTAGGTGAAGACTTAGAAAAACTGCCAGAAGTTGAAACCGTTGAATATTCTAGTCGTGAAGATGAATTGCAACAAGTAGTTGGAACTTATGGAACAGAATTTGACTTATTCGAAGGCGATGATAATCCATTGCACGACGTTTATATCGTCAATACCAATTCGCCAGAACAAACTAGTGTCGTAGCTGAAAAAGTCGAAGAAATGGAATTTGTATCTCAAGCCAATTATGGTGGAGCAGAAGCAGATAAATTATTTGAAACAATGGAAAGTGTCCGCAATATTGGTGGGGTAGTTATTATAGCATTACTACTAACAGCGGTCTTCTTGATTTCAAATACGATTCGTATCACTATTTTCTCGAGACGAACAGAAATTGAGATCATGAAATTAGTAGGAGCCACAAACTGGTTTATCCGTTGGCCATTTGTTATTGAAGGAGCACTTATAGGATTAGTTGGTGCTATCATCCCAACAGCTATCATTAGTGCAGTATATGTATACGGATATGATATGATTTCAAATTATTTTGTTGGAACCTACTTCTCATTATTACCGGTAAATCCTTTCTTATTCCAACTGGGAGCAGTACTCTTAGCAGTCGGAATAGTTATCGGAGCAATAGGATCCTTACTTTCTATTAGAAAATTTTTACGTGTGTAAACAAAGTCAAAAATGTTAAAGAACTAGTCAAGTGTAAAGCAACTATCAGTCAAAAACTTATCGAATAATTGGGGGAAACATCGTGAAAAAGAAATTAGTCCATCTAGCATTGCTTACAGTATTAGGGTTTACTACAGTGGTATCGCCGATAACGGCTTATGCATCAATCGATTCAGATATTGAGAGTACAAACAAACAATTGTCAGATTTAGAAGCACAAGAGAAATCTGCTCAAGCAACTCTAGTAGAAATTGCTGATTCTATCAAAGAGAATGAATCTAAAGCAGATTCTCTAGTAAAAGAAATGACAGAAGCTCAAACAACATTGAAAGAATTACAATCTGAAATCAACTCTTTAACAGAAGCGATTGAAAACCGTGAAGAGAAATTGGCTGCACAAGCTCGTTCTGTTCAAACAAGCGGAAACACTGGAAACTTTGTTCAGTTTCTTTTAGAATCTGAAACTTTTGCTGATGCAATGACACGGATGGACGTAATTTCTAGTTTAGTTAAAGCTAATCAAGATCTAGTTACAGCTCAAAATGAAGATAAAGAAGCAGTAGCTGCTGCAGAAGCTGCAACAGAAGAAAAACTGCAAGAACAAAATGTATTAGCTGCGGAACTAGAAGCAGCTAAAGCTGATTTAGAAACTAAAAAGCTTGAAAAAGAAGTAGCAGTAGCAACCATTGCAGCTGATAAAGCTGATGTTCAAGATCAAAAAGACTACTATTTGAGTGTAAAAGAAGCAGCAGAAACAGAAGCTGCATTATTGACTTCAGTAGAAGCCGTTACACCTGCAGCAAGTACGGACAATAGTTCTTCTGATTCAGAAACTGCATCTGCATCAACTGTAGAAGCAGCTTCTGCTCCAGAAGCTGAATTGAAAGCTGCACAAACAGCTAACGCAACCACTTCTCCAGCAGGTGGAGTTTGGGGTACTGTTAAAAATGCAGCATTCTCAGTAAGTGGTACACCGTATCTATTTGGTGGGACAACTACATCTGGATTTGACTGTTCTGGATTTACAAGCTATGCTTTTGCAAAAGCTGGCATTTCACTTCCACGTACAGCAAGCGGACAATATGCAGCTTCTACAAAAATTTCTCAATCTCAAGCACAACCAGGTGATTTAGTATTCTTCAGCCAAACTGGTGGAGTTGATCATGTAGGAATTTATTTAGGAAACAATAAATTTATTGGTGCACAAAGTTCAACTGGAGTAGCAGTTGCTGAAATCAATCAATATTACTGGGCAAAATACCTAGTAGGTTTTGGACGAGTAAACTAATTTAATCATTATAGAGCATCCCCATTTAATTATTCGATAATAGAGATTGAATGCTTTTACGTTGGAGGCAGGACCTAGAGTCCTGCCTCTTTTTGTTCGCCCAGCATGGGCGAACTCTAACGGGTGCAAGTCCCGAATGCGACCTGACAGTGGTAAAGCATATAGTAGAAGGCAAAGGTGTCCACTGTGAGGTGAAATTTGGGTTCTGTGGCATTTAACGTTGGAAACTAAAACCATATTTTCTCATTAATTGTTAATTGTTGCTCGGAGGAGAACATGAATGAATCTGAGACAGCCAGCAACTCTATTGTTTTAGTTTATTAGTCAAGTGAAACTTCATTTTAGGTTCATTTGAGAAGTAAATACAATTTATTAGTCAATTGAGAGCTTAAGTGAACGCTGCTTCATCAATAAACCCCATTTATTCATCGAGTCGGACATTTTTGATTCCTCACTTGATGAATAACCCTCATTTGCTCCCACAAATGAAGGCCTCTTTTCACAGTGAACAGAGCATTCCTCCAAAGGAAGCTGTTGAGTGCCGTTACTCTACTCGAATAAAAACAAAATCGCCTAGTTTAAGTCCGCTTTTGTTTCCTCCTCACTGTTAATTGAAATAGAACCATACGCCTAAATCTTCTTCCTGACTATTAAGAAGAGCCCAGCTTTCTAGAATAAAGACTTATACAATAAACGCACTTTTTTTCAATACTCTTTTTATCATTAGTAAATTATATTTTTGTTTCCTTATGGTATAGTAGAGATAAATAGAATGCGTAAAAAGTTTTTTTGTGTATTTTTGTAAAAGTAATGTAAATTGTATGGTCTTTGTAAAAATCAAGATTATCTAATGTTTATTTGTTAAAATAAATGTTGGAGCTGGGAAGAAGGGGAAAATATGGTAAGTAATCTATTCAGTGCAGTACTACTCTTTTTTATTCAACCAACTTTTTTGATCGGTGTTATGGTGGCACTAAGTTTAGCAGTTAATAGAAAAAAACAAGAACGAAAGTTGTTTCGCGTAGCCATTAATAAAGACAATCATGAGGTGGTTCAATTTTTTACAAAAGGATTGATTCCCGGATTAATCGGTTCGCTCTTGATTGTTGGTGCTGGTGTACCGATCACGATTGAAATTATAGTTCTTTATCAACTATTTGCACTTCTAGGATTGCTGGCTGGATTACGCTTTTTTCATCCTCTATTTACGTTTCCTTTATCCGCTTTAGCTATTATTGGAATAGATAGATTTGGAATAGTGGATCAACTACCGAATCCCATCAATGATTGGTATCAGGGGATTACTCAACTAGAGTGGTTGAATGCTCAGCTCATCCAGAATAGTTTAATGATTGCAGTATTCAGTTTACTTGCAACAACAGCTTATTTGTTTTATCAAAGAGAGACGAGTTTTTCTCCAAGATTCAATAAAACCAAGAGAGGGAAGAAAATCGCGACATACCCATTGACGCCTTTTTGGTTGATGCCCTTAGTGCTTGTTATACCAGGTGAAACCTTTACTGAGTTATTTGATTGGTGGCCAGTCTTTTCTATTGGAAATGGAACTTATTCTTTTTTTGTGTTGCCCCTATTGATTGGATTTAGATACACTGTTCAATCTCAAGTTCCAAAAGAGGCAACTGAAAAAATAGCTAAGGAATTAAGTCTTGTAGCTCTACTCGGGCTCCTGTGCGTTGCAGGTTCTTTTTGGAATTCTTTGATCTTGTTAGGCGGATTAACAGTTTTATTCTTAGGTGGCGTTATTGTACTATGGAGACACTATTTGAGAGAAAAAAGTGGACGACGACTATATGCACCTGCGGATAAAGGATTAAAGATCATCGGTATCCGACCTAATACTCCGGCAGAAAAAATGAAGTTGCAGGCAGGAGAAACAGTAACTTATTGCAATGAAATCCCCATTGAGACAGAAGATGACTTCTATGCAGCTCTTGCTAAAAACAGTGTTTATTGTCATTTAAAAGTCAATGACATCAGCGGTGAACCACGATTAACGGAGACGGCTTTATACGCTGATGATCCACATGGACTTGGAATTGTCTTTTTACCCTGACAAAATGAAAAAAGTTAACGGAGGAACAATATGAAAAAAGTATTGATCGTAGACGATGAACCTTCAATTATTACGTTACTAGCGTTTAATTTAGAAAAAGAAGGCTATTCAGTTAAAACGGCTTCTGATGGATTAGAAGGGTACGAGTTAGCTGTTACGAAATCATTTGATTTTATTATTTTAGATTTAATGTTGCCATCAATGGATGGAATGGATATTTGTAAAAAGCTGCGTCAAGAAAAGATCAACACTCCTATCTTGATGTTAACTGCTAAAGACGATGAACTCGAAAAAATTATAGGGTTAGAACTGGGCGCGGATGACTATATGACAAAGCCGTTCAGCCCTCGGGAAGTCTTAGCTCGAATGAAGGCTATCATGCGTAGAATGGGTGAGCCTTCTGAGAATACTGAAAACGAAGCTAAAACAGATGTGCCAAATGAAGACGAAAAAATCGAAGTGGGAGAAATCGTCATTTACCCACAACAATATGAAGTAGTGGTTCGCGGTGACCAAATCGAATTGACACCAAAAGAATTCGAACTGCTCTTGTATATGACTAAAAGATTGAATCGTATTCTAAGCCGTGAGCAGCTTCTTAATGCTATTTGGAACTTTGATTATGCAGGAGAAACACGAATTGTGGATGTGCATATCAGTCACTTACGCGAAAAAATCGAAGTAGATACTAAAAATCCTGAATACATTCGTACTGTTAGAGGTTTCGGATATAAATTCGAGGCGCCTAAAGTATGAAGCAACTGCATTTAAGGATTTTAAGTACCTTTATGATTATTTTCATTTTGTTCAGCTTAGTATTCGGTGTCTTTTTAAATAATCTATTGGACTCGCATTCTCGTGAGCGACAAAGTGACACATTGATTGAACAAGCTCGATTGATGGGTTCCTTTTTATCCGATGACTTCGTAGAAAACAGCCCGATATCTGACACTTTAATGCAAATGGATGCTCTGTCTGTCCAACTGGATGAACGAATCACATTGATTCAACCAGATGGTACAGTTATTTATGATTCTGAAACAAATGCAGAAACGTTAGAGAATCATGCGAAAAGAGAAGAAGTGGAAACAGTTATAGATGGAAGTTCTTATGGAATAGGATCCCGGGTGAGCAATAGTACAGGGATAGAAGAATACTATGTGGCTGTACCTTTATTTGATGAAACTGGTGAACTCATTAATATCCTGCGTTTGTCTCAACCAGTTGAAACCATTACTCAGTTGTACACTGAAATTAATCAGTCTCTGGTTCTATTTATTATTGTGGCTTTATTAGTAGCGTCAATCATCACGTATTTCACAACTAAACGCATTATAAGCCCTATAGAAGAAGTTATGGATGTGACAAAAGAGCTTTCTGAAAAACACTATACGGTGCGTTATTCGGGTCAAGGATTTGGAGAGATTTCTAAATTGGGCTCAACTGTAAATGAACTGGCAGAGAGTTTAGAAAACCAAATGTTGGAGATTAGACAAAACGATGAACGACTGTATGAGTTGATCAATCATTTAGTGATTGGCGTCATGCTACTGGACGATCAACGCAACATCCAAATGGTCAATCCAGCCATGAATCGGATTTTAGGTGAAGATACGTCTAAACTGTTAGGGAAAACTTATGTGGAAGCCATTAAAAGCTATGGGTTAAGTCATATTATAGAGAGAGCGTACAGAAGGAAAAAAGCTCAAAATAATGAGATTTATTTCTATTATCCACAAGATCGGATCGTGGATGCCAATATTGTTCCGATCAGCGGGAAAAATCCTGGAGAACTCAACGTGATCGTTTTGCTGTATGATATTACGGAAATCAGGAGATTGGAAAAAGTCCGGACAGACTTCGTTGCCAATGCATCTCATGAGTTGAGAACGCCTGTAACAGCTCTAAAAGGCTTTGCAGAGACACTTCTAGACGGAGCGAAGGAAGACAAAGAAGTATTGGATCAATTTCTGGAAATCATGTTAAAAGAAAGCATTCGGTTAGATTCTATTGTCAACGATATTTTAGAATTATCTCGCGTAGAACAAAAACAAGTTCCTGTAAATGCGGAAAACGTGAAGGTGCGAGAGGCTATTGAATCAACTTTCAAATTAGTGAAACAAAAAGCGGAAAGTAAACAAATGGAACTTTCTATTATTGAAGAAGATACAGTCAGTATCCAAACCGACTTAAGTCGCTTAAAACAGGTCTTAGCTAATTTGATCAACAACGCCATTGTGTATACTCAAGAAAAAGGGAAAGTAGTCGTGAAGATTCATAAAGAGGATGAATATGCTGTTATTGAAGTAAGTGATAATGGTATTGGAATTCCTGAAGATGAACAAGACCGGATTTTCGAACGTTTTTATCGTGTAGATAAAGCGAGAAGCCGAAACTCTGGTGGAACAGGATTAGGATTATCCATCGTGAAGTATTTAGTGGAGAACTTAAATGGTTCGATCACTGTACACAGTAAATTAGGACTTGGAACCACCTTCACAGTTAAATTGCCCTATCATTTGATTTAAACTCATAAAAGCTCAAGAAATCAGCAGAAATGTGGAGATTTCTTGAGCTTTTTTGTGTATTTCCAGCGATTACAGTTGAGGATAACTCAACTGAAAGGTTCAAGAAACTGATTATTTGGGGATAAAGTCGGATAGAAAAATACTATTTTTCTTAAGCTATGTACACGCTGAGTATAACTATTAATAGGTACAGTCTATCGAAGTTTGCGAAAATAATGACATAGGTTAAAGACTTATAAAGGAAAGATTGATCAAAAAGGAGCAACTAACCTTCTTGCTCCATGTCCTTTTACATGAAGTTAATAATCTTTACATAATCCCAATGAAACATTACATAAAGTCGATTAAAAATTAATATTCACAGTTTAAGATAGGTTTTGTGGACGAGCGGATGTAGTCCAAAAAACCAAACAAAAAGGATGGGAATAAATGGATTTCAAAAAAATATCTAAATATATGTTAACTACCGGAGCAGCTCTTTTACTAGCAGCTTGTGGCGGTGGAGAAGAAGCTGGAACTGAAAGCGGAGATAATGCTGGGGGAGGAGATTTTGATACTTCTCAAACCATCAATGTTATCACACGTGAAGATGGTTCAGGTACACGCGGTGCTTTTACAGAGATCACTGGTGTTTTAGTTGCAGATGGCGACACAGAAACAGACAATACTTACGCTGGAGCAACGATTCAAAACAGTACTAACGGAGTCATGACCACTGTTGCTGGAGATCCTGTATCAATTGGTTATATCTCGTTGGGATCAATTAATGATACTGTAAAAGCATTAATGATCAATGGAGTTGAGCCAAGTACGGAAACTGTTCAAGACGGTTCATATGAAATTGCTCGTCCATTCAACATTGCATACAGCGGTGAATTGAGCGAAGTTGCACAAGACTTCTGGACATTTGTTATGAGCGCTGAAGGACAAGAGTTAGTCGTTGGAGAAGGATATGTTGAAGCTGTTTCAGATGCACCTGCATACGAAGCTGCTGAAGGACTTTCAGGAAATGTGAGTGTTGTAGGTTCAACTTCTGTAACTCCTGTAATGGAAGTATTGGTTGAAGAATATAAGAACTTAAACCCAGATGTAACGATCGATATCACATCTAACGGTTCATCTGCTGGTATGACAGCAGCAATGGATGGATCTGCTGATATTGGTATGGCTTCTCGTGAATTAAAAGAAGAAGAACTTGCTGAATTAACTGCAGAGGCGCTTGCAATTGATGGTATCGCAGTAATCGTTCACCCTGATAATTCAGTGGAAGATTTAACTACAGAACAAGTAAGACAAATTTATACTGGTGAAGTAACAACTTGGGCAGATGTTGCTGAATAAGTAAAACAATTAAAAGAAGACCAATTTTTCTGGTCTTCTTTTAGAATGTAAGAAAAAACAAGACATTCAACTTTACGAGCCTGCCTTATTGCTAAAGCAGGCTCGTTGTTTTTTTTATGGGGTAATGAAATTAGGTAAACTATTTTACAATTATCCATAAGTATACTGCCTTAAATGATATTGTATTTATGGATGATTTAATCTGTAACACAAAAAGGAGATAATCATGAAAGCAAAAAAATTAGAAGGATTTATGCAAGGTGTATTTCTATTTTCTGCCTTGATATCCGTACTATCAATTATTCTAATTATCATTTTCATGTTTGCAGGCGGAGTTCCGTTTATGATGGAATATGGATTGACTGATTTTTTGTTTGGAGAACGTTGGGCTCCTTCAAACTCGCCAGCATCATTTGGTATTTTACCAATGATTTTAGGATCAATTTTTGTAACCATCGGTGCCATTGTTATCGGTGTACCGATCGGTATTTTAACAGCTATTTTCATGGCGGAATTTTGTCCTCCAAAGCTGCACAAAATCTTAAAACCAGCTGTTAACTTAATGGCAGCTATTCCCTCAATTGTTTATGGTTTCTTTGCATTGCAACTAATTGTTCCGATCATGCGTGACATTTTTGGCGGGACTGGAATGAATATGTTGACGGCGATGATTTTACTTGGAATCATGATTTTACCGACAATTATCGGTTTATCAGAATCTAGTTTACGATCTGTACCTAGATCGTATTACACAGGAAGTATGGCTCTTGGCTCTACTCATGAACGCACGGTACTGAAAGTCATGTTGCCTGCTGCAAAATCTGGTATCATTTCTTCCGTCATTTTAGGAGTCGGAAGAGCTATCGGTGAAACGATGGCGGTCGTATTGATTGCTGGGAACCAACCGATCATCCCTCAAAACTTGACAAGCGGAGTACGTACATTAACGACGAATATTGTTCTTGAAATGGCCTATGCTGCTGGTAATCATAGAGAAGCACTCATTGCTACTGGTGTTGTGCTATTCGTATTTATCTTAATTATCAATGGAATTTTCATGATTATTAAGCGAAAGGAGTCTAAAGCATGAGCAGTAAGATTATCCGCTCTCTAGTATATTTATCCGCCACAATCACATTTGCTTCACTAGTTTTTATTTTAGTGTACATCTTTTCAAATGGACTCCCTCATTTAACAGCAGATATGTTTGCATGGGAATTTACTCCAGATAATCAATCGTTGATGCCTGCTTTGATTACGACTTTTATCGTTTTAGGACTAACGCTATTGATTGCAACTCCAATCGGTGTTTTTACAGGGTTTTATTTGGTAGAATATGCCAAAAAAGGAAATAAAGTAGTAGGAGCTATTCGTATGGCAACGGATACTTTAGCGGCCGTACCGTCAATTGTTTATGGATTGTTTGGAATGTTGTTCTTTGTAACTTTTTTAGGCTTTCAATACAGTGTGGCAGCAGGAGTGTTGACTTCTGTAATCATGGTGCTGCCTTTGATCATCCGTTCAACTGAAGAAGCATTGATGGCAGTAAATGATTCTCTTCGTGAAGCCAGTTTTGGTTTAGGAGCTGGAAAACTGAGAACGATTTTCAGAGTCGTTTTACCAGTCGCTATGCCCGGTATTTTAGCAGGAGTTATTTTAGCCAGTGGTCGAGTGATCGGAGAAACGGCTGCTTTAATGTACACCTTGGGCACTTCTTCTAATTTGCCAACTGGATTGTTTTCTTCAGGAAGAACGCTAGCTTTACACATGTATGTGTTATCAAATGAAGGTATCCATGTCAATCAATCGTTTGCTACCGGTGTAGTATTGATATTGTTTGTATTGGTCATCAACGGACTGTCAACATTTCTTAGCAATAAGCTCACAAAGGGGACTAAATAATGAGTAAAATTAGTATAAAAGATATGAATCTTTGGTATGGGGACTTTCAAGCTTTACATGGCGTAAGCTTAGAGATTCCTAAAAATGAAATCACAGCATTTATCGGGCCATCTGGGTGTGGGAAATCTACGTTGATCAAAAGCTTAAACCGAATGAATGATTTAGTAGAAGGCTGCCGAATCGAAGGAGATATTTTATTAGATGGTAAAGATATCTATAATTCGAGTACAAATGTGAATACTTTACGCAAGGATGTAGGGATGGTTTTCCAACAACCTAATCCGTTTCCAATGAGTATTTACAACAATATCGCGTATGGACCGAGAACACATGGAGTAAAAGATAAAAAAGAGTTGGATGAGATCGTTGAAAAAAGCTTGCGCGGTGCGGCTATTTGGGGTGAAGTGAAAGATGACTTAAACAAGAACGCACTCTCTATTTCTGGTGGACAACAACAAAGAATCTGTATAGCTCGAGCATTAGCTGTTCAACCAGAAGTATTATTGATGGATGAGCCAACCAGTGCATTGGATCCCATTTCAACTGCTAAAATAGAAGAATTGGTAACGGAGCTGAAAGAGAAGTATACTATAGTTATGGTTACTCACAATATGCAACAAGCATCTCGCGTTTCTGATAATACAGCCTTCTTTTTCAATGGGTACATTATTGAATCTGGTGACACCAGAAAGATGTTTACCAATCCAGAGAAAAAACAAACAGAAGACTATATTTCAGGACGATTTGGTTAGAGTAGAAAATATGTAACAGAAAGAGGTCCTTCAATGAGACAAAATTTTGAAGAAGAATTAAATGACTTACACGTTCATTTTTCTGAAATGGGCATGATGGTAAATGAAGCTATCTACAAATCGGTAAAAGCGTTTGTCAATCATGACAAAGATTTAGCGCATGCTGTAATAGAGGACGATGATGCTATCAATAACAGAGAAGCAGAGCTGGAAAATAAATGTTTTGAACTGATTGCTTTACAACAACCTGTGACGAGCGATTTACGGAAAATCATTACAGTGATGAAAGCTAGCGCGGACTTAGAGCGGATGGGAGACCACGCAGTAAGTATTTCAAAATCGACTATTCGAGTGAAAGGCAACAAACGTGTTCCAGAAATAGAAGCAGATATTGCTGATTTAGCTGAAAAAGTAAAAGAAAGTGTCGAAGTCGTTTTAGAAGCCTATCTAAAATACGATGTAGAAAAAGCCGAAGAAATTGCTTTGAACGACAGAAAGATTGATAAAGCTGCTCATACGATCACTGGAAAAGCCATTGAGGATATGAAAAGGAATTCAGAGTTGGTGATTGGGGCTACAGATTACATTTTAGTAGCAGGTTATCTAGAGCGAATCGGGGACTATGTCACGAATATTTGTGAATGGATCATTTACCATGAAACAGGAAAAGTAGTAGAGCTGAATACCAAAAATAAAGGTATCTAAGAAATACATGATGGAATTCTGTGTTTTATATTAGTTATTGTAAAAAAACTAGAAATTTTTTCAACAGACAATATTTGAATATGCAATAAAAAAAGCGTTGAAGTTAGTGTAACTTCAACGCTTTTTTTGTATATTTTAATTTTATGTAAAGGTTTTCCATTCATTCCCTTTACATAAAATTTACAATAAGACTATATAAGATTTACAAAGTATCGGTATTATGGATTTGAGTTAATTTTATGTATACTATTTACATACTCTATTTAAAAAAAGGTAATCTCATGGGAGGTACATGATGAAACTTAAAAAATTCCGTGTTCTTTTGACTATAATGGCCGGTTTGGTGTTGACAGCATGTGGTGAAGTAGTGGACGAAGAGTCTATCACAGCTGTGGGTTCCTCAGCTTTACAGCCATTAGTAGAAGCAGCCGGTGAACAATACAGTGCAGAAAATTTAGGGAAATTTATTAATGTTCAAGGCGGTGGTAGCGGGACTGGGTTAAGCCAAATCGCTGCAGAAGCAGTAGATATTGGAAATTCAGATATTTTTGCGGAAGAAAGCGACGGAATCGATGAGACTAAATTAGTCGACCACCGTGTTGCCGTAGTAGGTATCACACCTATAGTGACACCTGGGACTGGAGTAACAAATGTGACACTTGAAGAGTTACAGGGGATTTTTACGGGAAAAATCACCAACTGGGAAGAATTAGGCGGAGTTGATCTTCCTATTACAGTCTTGAATCGTTCATCAGGAAGCGGGACAAGGGCAACCTTTGAAAAATGGGTACTTGGAGATGACTTGAAGAGTATTGTTTCTCAAGAACAAGAATCCAGCGGGACAGTTCGTCAGATCGTGGCCAACACTCCTGGAACGATTAGTTATGTGGCTTTTTCATACGTAAATGACGATGTCGAAGCTTTGTCTATTAATGGAATTGAACCATCAGATGAAAATGTCAGTACAAATGATTGGCTCATCTGGTCTTATGAGCACATGTATACGAATGGAGAGCCCACAGGTCTTACAAAGGATTTTCTAGAGTACATGTTGTCAGAAGATGTACAAGGCGGTTTGATTGAAACATTAGGGTATATTCCCATCAACAAAATGGAAGTAGAAAGGGATTTTGAAGGGAATACAACTCCTATAGAAAATCCATAATTCAAAAAAATCGATAGTTAAAATATATGAAAGAGACGATTGTTTGAAAGAACAGCGTCTTTCGTTGCGCATTAGGCGGATGAGTACAAGGAGGTTTTCTTTTTGGAAGAGACACAAAGTAAATTTACACAAAAATCTAAAAAACGTAAATTTGAGCAATTTGGACGGACTATTAGTTTTATTTGTATCGCTTTTATTGTATTAGTCGTGTTGTCTATTTTATATTTCGTAATTAGTAAAGGACTATCCACATTTACAACAAACGGGGTGTCCGTAATAGATTTTTTATTTGGTGATACGTGGCGTCCAGGTGAAGTAGGAGAAAATGGCACACCTTTAGTAGGGGCTTTGCCGATGATTTTAGGATCTTTTTATGTTACTTTGCTTTCAGCAGTATTAGCTACTCCTTTTGCGATTGCTGCAGCCATTTATATGATTGAGATTTCTCCTAAAAACGGAAAGAAAATCTTGCAACCTGTTATTGAATTATTGGTAGGAATTCCTTCCGTAGTATATGGTTTTATCGGTTTAACAGTTATCGTACCGTTTATCCGCAATATTTTTGGTGGAACTGGATTTGGTATCTTATCCGCTACAATGGTATTGTTCGTAATGATTTTGCCAACTGTTACTAGTATGGCTGTAGACGCCTTAAATGCAGTGCCAAGGCATTACCGCGAAGCATCCTTAGCAATGGGAGGAACACGCTGGCAAACGATCTATAAGGTCGTTTTACGCGCAGCTACACCTGGTCTGTTAACTGCTGTAGTATTTGGTATGGCACGTGCTTTTGGAGAAGCCTTAGCAGTTCAAATGGTTATTGGGAATGCTGCTCTTGTTCCAACTGACTTGATTACTCCAGCTTCGACTTTAACAAGTATTTTAACGATGAGCATGGGGAATACAGTTATGGGAACGTTAGAGAACAATGTATTATGGTCTCTAGCAACCATCCTCTTAGTCATGGCTTTATTCTTTAACATATTGACACGTTGGATCGGGAAGAAAGGGGCAATGAAAAAATGAATCCGAAGAAAGTAGATAAAATTGCTGTCGGCGTAATTTACGTAATGTCGGGAGTTATCGTACTGATTCTTGCTAGCTTATTACTATTCATTTTATGGCGAGGATTGCCTCAAATTTCATGGGAATTTTTAACTGCTCCTGCAAAATCTTTCCAAGTTGGTGGTGGAGTTGGAATCCAGTTATTTAATTCATTTTATTTATTGTTGCTAACGATGCTGATCAGTACGCCACTAGCTTTAGGTGCCGCTATTTATTTATCAGAATATGCGAAACAAAACTGGATGACAGATTTTGTGCGAACGGCTATTGAAGTGTTGAGTTCATTGCCGTCTGTAGTAGTAGGATTATTTGGTTTCTTGATTTTCGTTATCCAATTTGACTTTGGTTTTTCCATTCTTTCCGGAGCATTAGCTTTAACTATTTTTAACTTGCCCTTGTTAACTAGAACAATCGAAGATTCTTTACAAGCTATTCCAGCTACACAAAGAGAAGCGGGTCTAGCATTAGGTTTATCTCGTTGGGAAACAGTTACCAGAGTTATCTTGCCTGCAGCTTTACCGGGAATTATTACTGGTATGATTTTAGCTGCCGGACGTATTTTCGGAGAAGCAGCTGCGCTGATCTACACAGCAGGACAAAGTGCACCAGCACTCGATTTTACAAATTGGAACCCGCAATCTATCACTAGTCCGTTAAACATTTTCCGTCCCGCTGAAACATTAGCGGTTCATATCTGGAAAATCAATAGTGAAGGTGTCATGCCAGATGGAGCAGAAGTTTCAGCTGGAGCATCTGCAGTATTGATCATCGCCGTAATGCTCTTCAACCTAGTATCACGCTACCTAGGAAGAAAACTACAGAAAAAAGCCACATCCGCATAAACTTAGCATGTGGAGGTCGCTGCTCTGACTCGATAGGAAAATCTATTCTATTTTTAGAGGACGTCCTTTGTCCTCAAAAAATAGAATGATTTTACCAAGAGTCAAGCGACCGCAACTGACCTACAGCATGTGGAGAGGCCTTGGTAGAAAGCAGCTTTATCTAATTCTGACCCCCAGCAATGAAGGAGGACTTTTAAGATGAAAAGTCAATCAACTCAAGATACAAACATTATCACTCTAAAAGAAAATGCAAAGATAGCTCTTAAAACGAATGATCTACATGTTTGGTACGGAAACAACGAAGCCATTAAAGGTGTATCGTTAGAATTTGAAAAAAATAAAATTACTTCTTTGATAGGTCCAAGTGGGTGTGGAAAGTCAACTTATTTGAGATCCTTGAATAGAATGAATGATGAAATTGAAATTGCGAAAATATCTGGAGAAATTATTTATAAAGATGTAGATGTAAATGCACCGAATATTGATGTATTTGAAATGAGAAAAAATATTGGGATGGTTTTTCAGAGACCAAACCCATTCAGTAAATCCATTTATGAAAATATTGCATTTGCTTTAAAAAGACATGGAATCAGAGACAAAAACAAGTTAGATGAGATCGTGGAAACCAGTTTAAAACAAGCAGCCTTATGGGATCAAGTAAAAGATCAGTTGCACAAGAGTGCATTGGCTTTATCTGGTGGACAACAACAACGTTTATGTATTGCACGAGCTATCGCATTGAAACCAGACATCCTATTGCTAGATGAGCCTGCAAGTGCATTGGATCCTATTTCAACTGCTCAAGTAGAAGAAACTTTGCTGCAATTAAAAGAAGACTATACGATCATTATCGTGACGCATAATATGCAGCAAGCTTCACGTATCAGTGATTATACAGCATTCTTTTATTTAGGAAATGTATTGGAATATGATGATACACGAAAAGTATTTACACGTCCGAAAATTCAAAAAACAGAAGATTATGTTTCAGGTAATTTTGGTTAAGGAGGGACTACAAGTTGGTAATGAATGAAAAAATTATTGAGACGAACGATGTACACTTATATTATGGTAAGAATGAAGCCTTAAAAGGTATCACACTTGATTTCAATCCTAATGAAATTACTGCTCTTATTGGTCCTAGTGGGTGTGGAAAATCAACCTACTTAAGAACACTTAATCGAATGAATGACTTGATTCAAGATGTAACGATCACTGGACAAGTAAAATATAAAGGCAAAGATATTTATAGTCCCAAAATGGATACTGTAGAATTGAGAAAAAAAATTGGAATGGTATTCCAACAACCGAACCCATTTCCTTTCTCTGTTTTTGATAACGTAGCTTATGGACTTCGAATCAGCGGAATGAAAGACAAACAAAAAATCCAACATATTGTTGAAGAAAGTTTGAAAAAAGCTGCTGTTTGGGATGACGTAAAAGATAAGCTTCATGACAGTGCGTTAGCGTTATCTGGTGGACAACAGCAAAGAGTTTGTATCGCTCGAGTTATCGCCATTGAACCAGAAATTATCTTGCTGGATGAGCCGACGAGTGCATTAGACCCGGTTTCTAGTGGGAAAATTGAAAATATGTTGTTGGAACTAAAAGAAAATTATACGATGATCATGGTAACGCATAATATGCAACAAGCCTCTCGTATATCTGACAACACAGCCTTCTTCTTGCAGGGACACCTTATCGAACATGGTAAAACGAGACAGATTTTCACCAATCCAAATCAGCAAGAAACTGAAGATTACATTTCAGGACGTTTTGGTTAATAAGTATTAAAAGAGGTGGGAAATTTCCATCTCTTTTTTATATAATGAACAATATTCTGGGTCTTCATTCATTATACAATAGTAAATAATGGATTTTTTCCTCGTTTCAGTGCATAATGAAGTATATGAAAAGGGCTTTCTTAAATGTAATTTAAGAACTAAAAGAAATTATAAGATGAAGGTGATAGCAAATGAGACAGGTATTCGAAGAAGAACTAAATGATTTACACATACACTTTTTTCAAATGGGAAAAGCAGTACATGAAGCAATTGAAAAATCTGTAGAAGCTTTTATTAAACACGATAAAGATTTAGCACAAGAAGTAATCGATAATGACGTTCACATCAATCGCCTTGAAATCGAATTGGAAAAAGACTGTATTGAACTGATTGCGCTGCAACAACCAGTTACAACGGACCTTAGAAAAATCATTACGGTGATGAAAGCTACTTCCGACTTAGAAAGAATGGCTGATCACGCTGTGAGTATCTCTAAATCGACCATTCGTGTAAAAGGAACTAAAAGAGAATACGATATTGAAAAAGGGATTCAAGAAATGTCCGTGAAAGTATTGCATATTGTGCGTAAAGTATTAGATGCTTATGTCATTTTTGATGCGCAAGAAGCGAGAAAATTAGCTTCATTAGATGTAGAAGTGGATAGGATGGGGAAAGAACTTTACACTAAGTGTATCAAGTTCATGAAAGATGATCCTGAAATCGTATTAGGCGCTACAGACTACTTACGAGTAACGACTTATTTGGAGCGTATTGGAGATTATTCGACCAATATCAGTGAATGGATCGTTTACCTAGAAACAGGAAAAGTAGTAGAGTTGAATACTCAAAATCATTTAGATGATATTTAATAGCTAAAGATAAAATAGAGCAAAGGGAAAGATCGAGCAATATGCGATCTTTTCCTTTGCTTTTTGCAAAACATATGATAATATAAACATATGAATATCCGTACATATAAAAAGAAAAGGACGACAATTATGGAACCTAATAAAGAATTGCTGTTAAGTGAAGCAACGATCCAAAAAGTCAGTAAGATGCTTAAAGTTTTAAGTGATCCTACTAGAATTACCATTCTCTATCTTCTTGATGGGGGAGAACTGAATGTAGGAGCGATAGCCGAACAGTTAGATATGGAGCAATCGGCGGTATCGCATCAATTAAAAACATTAAAATCAGCTCGACTGGTAAAGTCCAGAAGAGAAGGGAAAAATATTATTTATAGTCAAATCGATGAGCATATCTATAAAATTCTAGAGCAAGTGATCCAGCATGCACAAGAATAAAGGGATTAAATGATGCAGAAAGTTGTAAGGAGGAAATCCGATGAAAAAGTATAGCCTTCAAGGGATGCACTGTGCAAACTGTGCGAAAAAACTGGAAGCAAGATTGCAACAATTACAACACGGAGAAAAAGTTCAGGTGAATTTTTCCGATAAGGCACTCTTTGTACCTGAAGATGTGGATGTAAATGCAGTAAAAAAAATCGTGAGCGCTGAAAAAATGTACCTGAATACCACTTTTGCTCCAACAAATGGAGAGGAATCCCATCATCACCACGATGAGAAAGGACATCACCATCACCATCATATGAACTCTGGTGAAAAAGCTTCCAAAAATATGCAGTTGGTTTTTGTATTGAATCTATTGTTCTCATTAGTTGAGTTTGTGTTTGGTTTTCTCTTTAATAGTGCTGCTATACTGTCAGATGCCGTGCATGATTTAGGAGATTCGCTTTCTATTGGTTTGGCATGGGGATTCCAAAAAATCTCTAACAAAGAAGCCAATGAAAAATACAGCTTCGGACACAGAAGATTTTCATTACTAGGTGCTCTAACGACTTCTATTGTACTGATGACTGGTTCTGTGTTGGTCGTTATCCACAGTGTTCCATTGCTGTTCAATCCAGAACCTGTTAACTCACAGGGGATGTTTTGGATGGCTATCATAGCTATTGCAATCAATGGATTTGCTACTTGGTTAATGGGTAAAGGGTCATCTGCAAATGAAAGAGTCCTTAGCTTGCACATGTTAGAAGATGTTCTGGGATGGGCAGGAGTATTGATCGTCAGTGTGGTATTAAGATATCAAGAATGGTACATTCTTGATCCGCTATTATCCATTGGGATCGCGCTTTTCATACTCAGCAGAACCATCCCCAACTTTTTAAATTCTGCGAATGTATTCCTAGAATCTGTTCCAGAAGGTGTAGACATACGTCAGTTAGATAAGAAAATCCTCGGTATCGACTACGTGCATGGTGTCTCTCATTTGCATATGTGGTCGATCGATGGCGAGGAGAATGCTTTTGCTGTGACAGTGTATGTGTCTACAGAAGACGTCAATGAATTCGAAAACATTCGAGAACAGATCCGATTAATGTTAACAGATAACAATGTGACTCATTCGACAATTGAAGTCGTAGTTGACATGGAAAATTTAATTCACTAAGACACAAGACTAGTTAGAAAATGCTCCTAACTAGTCTTGTATCCTTTTAGCCAGTGGATTCTTTGCAATGCTGTAAGAAGTATGCTAGTATAGAAAAAATTTACTGTTTTTAAGAAAGGGTGGTATACATGGGTATGCATCAATACATTAAGAGCTTGAGTGATTTAGAGAATATCATTCGTTTGTCGGGAAAATTTAAATTTGAAGAGCATTCTGTAGCTGCTCACTCTTTTAAAGTGACACAAATAGCGCAATTTTTAGGGACTGTTGAGGAACAAGCTGGAAATAAAATAGATTGGCGCTCTCTTTATGAAAAAGCATTGAATCATGATTATACAGAATTGTTTATCGGAGACATCAAAACACCTGTGAAGTATGCGGATCCTTCGTTAAGAGAAAAACTGGCGAATGTAGAAGAAAAAATGGCTAAGAATTTCATTGAGACCGTCATACCAGAAGAGTTTCAAAAAGCCTATATCAATCGAATGAAAGAAGGCAAAGATGAATCGTTGGAAGGCCAGATTTTAGCTGTAGCAGATAAAATCGATTTGCTGTATGAATCATTTGGAGAGATTCAAAAAGGGAATCCAGAACCTGTTTTTGATGAGATCTATGAAGAATCTTTAAGCACGATCGTTCAATACAATCATTTAGATTGTGTACAATATTTGATTAAAGAAATCTTGCCTGATCTGCTTAGTGGTGATTACATTAATCAGGCACAGATTCAAGTGATCTCTCAAAGAATCGTAGAAGGAATGGAAGAAAAAACAACTAAGTGAACAAATGTTCGATAATAAAAAGGAATTGTGATAAAATAGTAAAAGGATAGGATCCATAACATTGTCCTATTCTTTTGTTTCGCGTTAAAATAAAAATGATAACCATTAAACACTAAAAATAAAGGATGTAGAAAAATGCCGAATGATAAAATTGTTGTTCATGGTGCCCGTTCACACAACTTAAAAAATATCGATCTTACGATTCCACGCGATAAACTAGTCGTCTTTACCGGACTTTCTGGTTCTGGAAAAAGTTCATTAGCTTTTGACACTCTTTATGCAGAAGGGCAAAGACGCTATGTTGAAAGTCTGTCTTCTTATGCACGACAATTTTTAGGTCAAATGGACAAACCTGATGTGGACAGCATTGACGGGTTAAGTCCAGCCATTTCGATAGATCAAAAAACAACGAGCAACAATCCGCGTTCCACTGTAGGAACTGTTACGGAAGTAAATGATTACTTACGTTTATTATATGCTCGTGTAGGACATCCGATATGTCCAAATGATGGTACCGAAATCAGCAGTCAAACGATCGAACAGATGGTAGACCGATTGATGGAATACCCTGAAAAAACAAAAATCCAAATTTTAGGCCCTGTTATCTATGGCAAAAGAGGGCAACATAAAAAAGTCTTTGAGAAAATCAAAAGCGAAGGCTATGTACGCGTCAGAGTGGATAAAGAAATGTATGATATCTCCGATGATATCGAATTGGAAAAAAATAAAAAACATGATATTGATGTTATCATAGATAGAATTGTTATCAAAGAAAGCAACCGTTCGCGCTTATTTGAGTCGTTAGAAGCGGCTTTGACATTAGCAGATGGTTACGCAATAGCAGATATTATTGGACAAGAAGAAGTTCTCTTCAGTGAACATTATGCATGTCCTTACTGCGGCTTCACAGTTGGAGATCTTGAACCGCGTTTATTCTCTTTTAATGCTCCTTTTGGGGCTTGTTCAGAATGTGATGGTCTTGGAGCAAAACTAGAAGTAGACGTTGATTTAGTGATTCCCGACCGTTCACTTAGCTTAAACGAAGACGCCATTATTCCTTGGAAGCCCATTAGTTTTAATTATTATCCACAGTTATTAAAACAAGCTTGTAAAAAGTTCAAGATCGATATGGACAAACCATTTCAAGATTTACCAGCAGAACAACAGGATTTAGTGTTAAATGGGTCAAAAGGTAAATTGTTCCACTTCCATTATAAAAGCGATTTTGGCGGTGTGAGGGATACAGAAATGCCGTTTGAAGGAGTCTTAACGAATATCCATCGTCGTTACAATGAAACGAGCAGTGACTATACACGTGAGCAGATGCGTCAATACATGACTGAACTACCATGTCAAGTATGTGGCGGGAAACGGTTGAATGAGCAAGCTTTATCTGTAAAAATCAATGGGAAAAATATTGGAGAAGTGTGTGAATACCCTATTGAACATTCGGTTACGTTCTTTGACCAGTTAAAATTAAGCGAACAAGAAACCGCTATTGCTGAACCAATCGTTAAAGAGCTGCATGACCGATTAACATTCCTGAAAGATGTGGGGTTGAATTATCTGACGTTAGCTCGTACAGCTGGGACCTTATCAGGTGGAGAAGCTCAACGTATTCGATTAGCTACGCAAATTGGTTCTAACCTATCAGGTGTATTATACATTTTAGATGAGCCTTCCATTGGGTTGCATCAACGAGATAACGACCGCTTAATCGGTTCTTTGAAAAAAATGCGGGATTTGGGAAATACTCTGATCGTTGTAGAACACGATGAAGATACGATGCGGGCTGCGGATTATTTAGTAGATATTGGACCGGGAGCAGGTAACAATGGTGGGGAAATCATTGCAACAGGAACTCCGGAAGAAGTGGAGAAAAATAAAAACTCTTTAACAGGTGCTTATTTATCCGGAGAAAAATTTATTCCGGTACCCGCTGTCCGTCGTACAGAAGACAAGGGAGCCATTCGTATTATTGGAGCCCAAGAAAATAATTTGAAAAACTTGGATGTTGATTTTCCTCTGGGCCGTTTTGTAGTAGTGACAGGAGTCTCAGGTTCAGGAAAAAGTTCTTTGGTAAACACTATTTTGAAACGAGCTCTTAAACGAGAAATCAACCGAGCGAAAAAGAAACCCGGAAAATTCAAATCGATGTCTGGATATGAATCAATCGAAAAAATTGTAAGTATCGACCAAAGTCCGATTGGACGTACTCCTCGAAGCAATCCAGCCACATATACAAGTGTGTTTGACGATATCCGAGACTTATTCGCCAGTACCAATGAAGCGAAAATAAGAGGATACAAAAAAGGCCGTTTTAGTTTCAATGTAAAAGGCGGTCGCTGTGAAGCTTGTAAAGGTGACGGTATTTTGAAAATTGAAATGCATTTCTTGCCGGATGTATATGTTCCTTGTGAAGTGTGTCATGGTGCACGCTATAATTCTGAAACGCTTGAAGTCAAATACAAAGGAAAAAGCATCTCTGATGTATTGAACATGACGATTGACGATGCTGTAGTATTTTTTAAAGCAATTCCAAAAATCCATCGCAAATTGCAAACCATCGTGGATGTTGGACTGGGGTATGTTACTTTGGGACAATCTGCTACGACATTATCAGGTGGGGAAGCCCAACGGATGAAATTAGCCAGTGAACTGCATAAACGCTCAAATGGAAAAAATTTCTACATTCTGGATGAACCGACTACCGGATTGCATACAGATGACATCGCACGTTTATTGGAAGTTTTGGACAGATTAGTAGAAGCTGGAAATACTGTTCTTGTGATCGAACATAATCTCGATGTTATAAAAACAGGAGATTACGTGATCGATTTAGGTCCTGAAGGAGGAGAAGGCGGCGGTACTATCGTTGCTAAGGGAACACCTGAAGATGTGGCAGCCGTTAAAGAAAGCTACACTGGAAAATATTTAAAAGAAGTTTTAGAAAAAGTAAAATCTAAAAAATAAAAGTAATGAGTGCAAAAATTTAGAGACGAGACAGGTATAAATGCTACATCAGCATTTATACCTGTCTCGTCTCTGTTCATTTAGTTGTTCGCTTCTTCTGTTAGCGATAAAATGCCATCTTCAATACGATAGACACGATCGCAATATGAAAGCATTCGCTCGTCGTGTGTCACCATAATAGCCGCTTTATTGCGCGCTTTCACTTGTTTAGCTATTAAAGCTACAACTTCGTGAGCACGTTTAGTATCCAAATTAGCTGTAGGCTCATCGGCTAAAATAATATTTGGTCCATTCATAAAAGCTCTGGCGATAGCTGTTCGCTGTTTTTCTCCACCCGAAAGTTGATAGGGATATTTTTTCATCTTTTCACCTAGACCTAAATCAGTGAGTAAATCTTTTGCAGTTTGACGATGTTCGTCTGAAATAGCACCGGCCATTTTCTTTACGACCAATAATTGATCCATTACAGTCAGATAAGGCAATAAATTTGACGTTTGCAATATAAATCCGATTTGAGACAGACGTACTTTAGACAATTGTTTTTCTGAAAGTGTTGCGATATTCACGTCATTTACGATAACTTCCCCAGAAGTAGGTTGCAACAGAGCGCCTGCTATAGAGAGAAATGTACTTTTTCCAGAACCAGATGGTCCGATGATAGCAGCGAATTCTCCCGGTTCGATACTTAGTGAAACATTTTCTAAAGCAGTAGTAGCAAATTCACCTTCTTGGTAAATTTTTGTAACTTCTTTTAACGTTAATCCAGCCATTATTCAGCCCTCCCTAATGCAGTTAATGGGTCAATTTTAATAATCTTCCGTACCGAGAATAGAGAGCCGAACAAACTGATAGCTAATAATATCAAGCTATAATTGATTACTAAATGAGGCAGCAAATTAAATGGCATACCTTCTGGGAGTACCATGGCTGTCAAATATGTCAGCCCTATTCCGATTATAATACTAATACTAGAAAGCAAAAATACTTGAGCAATAACGGATCCAATCACAAAACCGTTGCTTGCACCAATAGCTTTTAATACTCCAAACTGATGAACCTTTTGAGTGGTCAATACATAGAAAAAGACAGCAATCACAACAGCAGAAATAAGAATAAGAAACCCGAGCATCATAGTAATGGTTGCATTCTCAGCTTGATAACCAGGAATGGCGTTCAAAGTCTCTTTTTTATTCGCTGCTTCAATGCCTTCTAGATTCTCAACCATTTCCTCGTTGTCCAGATTAGTTCCTTTTACAAAGACAGCGTTGATAGGATCTTTAACTCCCATATCTGAACCTGGAACAGCGTATTTGTATTCTCTAAACGTACTCATAGACATATACACTACAGGTAAATGATTTAAGGTTTCATTCTCTGCAAAGCCACTAATTTCCAACTCTATATCTGTACCAGCTATGGTAATGAGATCACCTATAGCGAATCCCTCATCTATCAATGTTTCATTCGCAATAACTTTATTGAGGTTTTCAGTGTCTAATCCATTACCAGCAATCACTTCTGGTTCTAAAAAACTTCCCACTTCAATACCGGTGAGCATTACGGAAGTTTTCTTATTGCTGTCATTAGTGGAATCTCCCAGAATAATGGATCCTGGGGTTGTGCCGATAGCAGCAGCATCTTCTACTCCGGGCAGCTGATTTGCCTCATTCACTAAGTCTTCCGATAAAACAGATTTTGTTAAACTGAATTCGGATTCGTCTTGAAAAAGGACTGTATCCATTTCAATGTACCGAATGGTTGCGGCACCTAGATCAGACAATCCATTTCCTAATCCCGATAAAATAAAGACCAGCCACGCAACCAATACAATAATAAAACCGATAAGTAAAAATCTGCCTTTTGAGAACCAAAGTTCTTTACGTGCTAAAAACATAATACACCTTCTTTTCTTTTTATAAGAGTCAGTATACACCAAAGTTACACTTGTGTCACTTTAAATACAGAAACTTATTCAGGCTCCTGTAAAATTCCATAAAACAGCATTTCTTTTATATAATTTGCCCGCGCTGTTGCACTTAATCTTGCTCGATTGGGCAATGTGATGCTATGAAAAAGCTGTTCAATAATAAACATAGATGGAATATCTGCTAATAAATAACCTTGATTTTGGCCTTCTTCTATCACTTTTTGGATAAAGGAAAAGAATATATTATGAAGTTGTTTGGCTCTCTGAACATTTGGTAGATTTTTATTTTCTTTTGTCCAGTTCTGGGTAGGAATCATATTCGAAATAGCATGGGTATCAGCATACTTAAAAATCAAATCGATCAGTTGAGAAATTTTTTCTTTAAAATCAGTTGACCATTCGATAGATTCAATATTTTTAACCATTTGTTCCATCTGATCATTTAAATACTCTTGTACTAATTCGTCTTTATTCCCATAATATTTATAGAGTGCAGCACGTGAGATATGCAATTGCTTTGAAAGAAGCATAAAAGAAAATTTTTCGTATCCTACTTCTAGTATTAAATTGTGAGTCGCCTGATATAATTCATCTTGAGTAAATTTTCTCTCGCGGACCATTTCGATTCCCCCTTTTTTCAAACTTAGTATAGCATGGATCAGAGTTTTTTTTCATCAAATTACAAAGCATAGTGTGATATCTCTTACGTATACTTTTAATTTTTTTACGAATGTCTTTATGGTAAAATAAAAGATGAAACGAAGACCTTTACAGCTAAGACTATGTAAGGCTTATAAAATCGTTCTTAAGTCCTATGACTTTTTTCCCTTAGTATTGCATAATACGTATATAGCAAAGAACTTGAATAACTTAGCGCATATGAAACATTCAGGTAGTCTGATGGAAAGCATAAGGAGGAAAATGAACATGAAAGAAAGAGAAAGAATTCTTGAGCTCGTTAAAGAAGGCATTATTTCAACTGAAGAAGCTTTATTGCTTTTAGAAAATATGGCTAAAAAAGAAGGTAAAGAAGCTGTCAAAAAAGACCAAACTTCTGCAACTGAAGCTGAAACAGTAACGGAACAGAAAGATGAATCGGCTATTGAACCAGAAGGATTTGATACAGAAGAAGCTTATGAGAACGGCAAAGAACGTTTAGAAGCTGAAAAAGAAAAAGATCGCGAACGATTGGAAACGATTTTAGAAGAATTGGCAAACAAAGCATCAGCTTACTCTGTACAATTAGATAAATTAAACAGTGAAATCAATGAAACAAAACGCAACAAAGATTTGTTAGATGAAAAATTGATGGTTCTTCAAACGATGGAAGACTTAGATGAATTAGCTCCTGAAAAAGAAGATGAAATGGATTCATTAGAAGGCGATATTGATGTTCTGGAAGCAGAACTAGATGAGTTGTATGAAGAACGTGAAGAGTTAGAAGAACGTATGAAAACAGTGAAGAAAAAACAGTGGAAAACGCAAACGAAACAAGTCTCTGAAAAATTTGAAATTCCAGACGAGTGGAAAGATACAGCACAAAAAACTTTTACAGATGTGAATGAAAAAGTTACTGAAGCCGGAACTCAATTTGGTAAATTTATCAAGACCAGCTTGTCTCAAGTCATGGATAACATGGAGTGGAAGGATGTTAATGTCCGTATGCCTGGATTGGTATCCACTAAATTCACACATGAATTCTATTATCCAGAAACAACGGCTACTATTATCAACCTAAAAGTAGCGAATGGAAATGTACAATTCAAATCTTGGGATAGTCAAGACATCAAAGTGGAAGCTGATATTAAATTATATGGCAAACAAGAAGCTGGCGTAGAACCTTTGGAAGCTTTTGAAAAAAGAAGCAAAGTAGAATTAACAGAAGAATCATTTACTTTCCACGTTCCAAATAAAAGCGTCCGAACAGACATCGTTGTCTACCTGCCTAAAAGAGCTTACGACCATACTGCTCTTAAATTGTTGAATGGCAATGTGAAGTTCGAAGCATTTGAAGGGAAAGACGTCTATGTGAAATCTACCAACGGATTATTGACGTTTGAAAAAACAACTGCAACAATGTTGGAAGCGGAAGGTGTTAATGGTTCAGTAGATGTCTTAGATAGTCAAATTCGCGACTTATTGGTTCGCAGTGTAAATGGCAACATTGCGATTCGAGGAAATTACAAGAGCAGCAACTTATCTACTGTAAATGGAACAGTCAAAGTAACTCTGACTGGTAAAGACATAACTCGTTTAGAAGCAACTTCTGTGAATGGAACAGCGAAAGTATCACTTCCAAAAACAAGCAGTGTTGAAGGCGAAGCAAAAACGAACTTTGGTTCCATTCAAAATCGCATGGGTGACATTGAAGTTCTGAAAGAAAAGAAAGACCACACTAACCGTTCATTGATCTTCAGAAGAGTTACCGAAGAAGCACCTATTTATTTGAAAATAGGAACTACTACTGGTAGTGTAATGCTTAAAGATGGCGAATAAAGCGAACGGATAGACTAAAAGACAAAACTTAAAGGCAAAGGAGTGGAAACCATTGAAAAAATTGTATAAATCAAAAGATGATCGTATGGTATCAGGTGTTATTGGAGGAATTGCAGAATATTTTGATATCGATTCAACATTATTGCGTTTGATCTATGCTGTAGCATTATTTGTTGGAATCGGGTCACCAGTATTATTGTATATTATTCTGGCTATTGTCATTCCAGAACCTAAAATTGACCGAAAAAGACCAGAACGCAATAACCCTAAAGGGTACTACAAAACAAATGCATCACGAAAAAGCTCTCCTAAAGAAGCTGAAAAAGTTGAAGATGATGACTGGAGTGACTTTTAGTGAAGTTTTGGCAAAGAATCATTGTTAATGCTTTAGTATTTCTAGCATTATCAGGTTTGCTTCAAGCAAACTTCTACGTTGGAAGTGTTTGGGTTGCGTTAGGAGCTAGTATAGTTCTAGCATTGTTAAACATGACGTTAAAACCGATACTGTTTATTCTGTCATTACCGATTACCATTATCAGTTTAGGTCTGTTTAGTATCGTGATCAATGCAGTCATGCTCAGCTTAACAGCAGCGATTATGGGGAATGGATTTTACTTTTCTTCATTCTGGACAACGATGCTTGTCGCGTTGATTTTATCTTTAGTCAATACATTCTTTAACAACCGTACAACAGTGAATATTTATCGAGATTAATTAAAAATAAGAAAAGATTTGGAGCAAATCTTTTCGGTAGCGACCCTCAAAAATTAGAGTAATATCTAATCTTTGGGGGTCTTTTTTTAGGGTAAATCGGCTCTTCGTCTTCTAATATGGATAAAGAAATTTCTACCGGCCTATGGGGTCGCTTATGGAAAGCCTTGAGCCAAAAATCATGTCTTAAGTCTGGATGTATCTGAAGTCAAAACAGATAAACAGTCGTACAATAAAATTTAACTTTTGAGACCAGCATCTCTCAAGCCTTTTTGGTATGTACTAAAGTTATTTTTTTATGAAATGGATACTATTCGGTCTTTATTAATCCAAGTCTATCGGTTGTATTTAAAACTCTTGCGGTTCTATTTTTGTAGTATACCTTTCAAGGTGTGTCGGAAAATGTTAAAATAGGTTATCTCAATGGAAAATATAAAATATGAATTTTTATACGAATTTGAAAAAATAGGAGGTTTAAAATATGACTAGAAGTGTTAAAGTTTCTGAATTAGTCAAAGATGTCTCACTTGAAATTATTGCTGGTCATGATTACTTAGATCGAGAAATAAAAATAAGCGATTTGTCTCGTCCTGCTTTAGAATTGACGGGGTATTTTAGTTATTATCCATCAGACCGCATTCAGTTGTTTGGACGGACTGAGATTTCATTTATGGAGAAAATGACGGATGACGAACGTCTGATCGTGATGCGTCGCATTTGTCATGAAGAAACACCAGCTCTATTAGTATCTAGAGGACTGGAGCCGCCGTGGGGGTTTATTCAAGCTGCAGAAGAAGCAAAGATTCCAGTCTTGAAATCTGAAAATCCGACCACAAGATTGTCGAGTAATGTTACGAATTACTTAGAAGATCGTATTGCCACTCGCTTATCTGTACATGGGGTATTGGTAGATATTTATGGGATGGGAGTTTTGATCACCGGAGACAGCGGGATTGGAAAAAGTGAGACAGCTTTAGAATTGATTCAAAGAGGGCACCGTTTAGTGGCTGATGATCGGGTTGATTTGTATATGTTAGATGAACATCGCATTGTTGGAGAACCACCTGAAGTGTTGGCGCATTTAATTGAAATCCGTGGTGTAGGGATTATTGATGTCATTAATTTATTTGGTGTAGGCTCTATTCGAACCAGTAAAACAGTCAATTTAGTAGTGGATTTAAAAATGTGGGATAAAGAAGTTCAATTTGACCGTTTAGGCAGTGCGGATGAAAATAATCGATACTTTAACGTGGACATCCCTAAAATATCTATACCGGTCCGTACAGGACGAAATTTAGCAATCATCATTGAAGTAGCTGCGAAGAACTTTAGAGCTAAACAAATGGGATACGATGCTATTGAAACTTTAAACAAGAATTTAGAGCAGTTGATCAAAAAAAATTCTGTCGTGAACGATGAAGACTAAAAAAAGATAAAAAACAGGTATAGCAGAGCTTATTTTTCGTGGATTCTTCCTTGGAAAATAATCTTCTTGCTGAATATGGAACAGTTGTGCAGACCAACTGAAAGTAAAAAGAATTACAAATGTCTAGAATGAAATGGAGAATAAATGATGAATGATGTGTACGAACCGCTGAATCCAATTGCTCTTAAACTAGGACCTTTAGAAATTCATTGGTATGGAGTAATCATCGCACTGGCAATATTTGTAGCGATTTTTCTAAGCATGAAAGAGGCTGAAAAAAGAGGGATAGAAGAAGACACAATTATTGATATGGCCCTTTGGACGATTCCAATTGCTTTTGTAGGTGCTAGATTGTACTACGTGCTCTTCGAAATAGGTTATTACCTAGAAAACCCTTCTCAGATTATCGCGATTTGGAATGGCGGAATTGCGATATATGGAGGTCTGATTGCTGGAGGACTGACCGTCTACTGGTTTACCAAAAAGAAAAATATCTCCCTTTGGCTGATGCTGGATATTTTAGCACCGCACGTTTTACTGGCACAAGCAATTGGTCGTTGGGGAAACTTTATGAACCAAGAAGCTCATGGCGGGGAAGTTACCAGAGGATTTTTAGAAAACCTGATGCTGCCGGAATTTATTATCAATCAAATGGAAATCAATGGAATTTATTACCACCCAACCTTTTTGTATGAGTCTTTATGGAGCTTAGTGGGATTTGTTGTGATCGTATTATTACGCAACCGCAAGCACTTATTGCTGCAAGGCGAAGTGGCTTTGAGCTATGCTATGTGGTATTCATTTGGTCGTTTCTTTATCGAAAATATGCGTACGGACAGCTTGTATATTCCTGGTACACCGATTCGAGTTTCGCAAATGTTGAGTGTAGTGATTTTCGCAGCGGCTTTGATCATTTGGATCTATCGTCGCCGAGATTATCCTAAAAAACCTTATTACACTGATGGAATACTGAAAGTGAAAAAATAGACTTAAAATGAAATGGACTGAATAAAAACGTGACTATTGAAACAGTATTATTTGACTTTGACGGAACATTAGCAGATTCGAATGCGTTGATCAATCAATCGCATTTGAGTGTATTAGAAGAGTATTTCCCTGGGGAATATACACTGGATAGTGTGCGCCAATTCAATGGCCCTTCATTAGAAACAACATATCAATTTTTGGGTGCAGAAAAAAGTGACGAGATGATTGCGAAATACAGAGAATACAATGCTGTTTATCATGATCAAATGATCCGCTTATTTGAAGGTGTAGCAGATACGTTAAAATTGTTGAAGCAAAAGGGGATTCGATTAGGAGTTGTTTCAACAAAAAGAAATGATGTACTTGAAAAAGGCATTAGTCACTTAAATCTAGAAGGCTTATTTGAAGTAGTGATCGGGGCAGAGGATTATACACATTTCAAACCGAATCCCGAACCTATTTATACGGCTATGGCGCAAATGAATTGCCTGCATCGGACCACAATGATGGTAGGGGATAACGGACACGATATTATGGCAGCTAAAAATGCGGGTATCTTTTCCGTTTTTGTGGGCTGGTCACAAAAGACAGCAGAAGAAATCGCCCCTTTTGAGCCGGATCTAACCGTTCAGTCAATGGAAGAATTAGCAGATTTTATACTAAAAGATGGGGTTTCAACACTGGTAAAGGAAGAGATTAATTAATGAGTAAAAAACAAATCATCACCGTATTGGGAGCTGGTTCTTGGGGAACTGCTTTAGCAATGGTTTTATCAGATAATGGACACGAGACTCGTTTATGGAGCCACAAAAAAGAACAAGCAGATGAAATCAATCAGTACCATACCAATCACCATTATCTACCAGGAAAAAGTCTGCCCGAAAATTTAATAGGGTACTACGACCTAGAGGCAGCTGTAAAGAATGCTGATGGTATAGTCTTTGTGGTCCCAACAAAAGCCATGCGACAAGTTGCTCAAGATGCGGCGCCTTTTTTAAAAGAAAATACGATTATTATTCACGCTAGTAAAGGTCTGGAACAAGAAACACATAAACGGATTTCTGAAATACTGGCTGAAGAAATTCCTGAAGCCAAAAGAAAAGGTATCGTGGCATTGTCTGGACCAAGCCATGCAGAAGAAGTAGCAGTTAAAGATCTAACAACTATTACCGCTGCATCTAATCCAGTGACTGGTGCCGAATATGTGCAAAAGCTATTCATGAATGAGTATTTCCGAGTTTATTCGAACCCCGATATCATAGGAGTAGAACTTGGTGGAGCATTGAAGAACATTATTGCTGTAGGAGCAGGAGCTTTAGTGGGAATCGGTTATGGAGACAATGCTAAAGCAGCTCTCATGACGAGAGGCTTAGCTGAAATTACACGTCTAGGGGTTTCTTTTGGTGCAGATCCGTTAACTTTCTTAGGATTGAGCGGAGTGGGCGATTTGATTGTAACGTGTACCAGTATCCATTCTCGTAACTGGCGTGCTGGAAAGTTATTGGGCGAAGGAAAAGACGTAGACGATATATTGGAAAATATGGGAATGATCGTTGAAGGAGTATCCACGACAAAAGCAGCGTACGAATTAGCTGCACAAAAAAATGTCGAACTGCCGATCACGACAGCCATCTATGAAGTGTTGTATAATAAAGCTGATGTAAAAGAAGTTATCAAAGAGTTGATGAACCGTGTTGGAAAAAACGAAACAAATTAAGTAAATGGAGGAGGAAAACAGCATGCAGAAAGTGAGAAAAGCCGTTATCCCAGCTGCTGGGTTAGGGACAAGGTTTTTACCTGCAACAAAAGCAATGGCAAAAGAAATGTTGCCGATTGTAGATAAACCAACGATTCAATTTATTGTTGAAGAAGCGATCAATTCAGGTATTGAAGATATCTTGATTATTACGGGCAAAAGCAAACGTCCTATTGAAGATCATTTCGACTCTAATATTGAGTTGGAAGAAAATTTGCGGGAAAAAGAAAAATTTGAATTATTGAAAATAGTTGAAGAAACTATCGGGTTAAACTTGTTTTTCGTCCGACAATCTTATCCTAAGGGTTTAGGAGACGCTGTGCTTCATGCTAAAGCCTTTGTTGGAAACGAACCTTTTGTAGTGATGTTAGGTGATGATATCATGGAAGATGAAGTTCCATTAACTAAACAATTGATTGATCAATATGAAAAAACACATGCGTCTAATATAGCTGTGATGAAAGTTCCTCATGAAGATACGTCGAAATATGGAATTATTGATCCAGAAGCACAAATTGAAGAAGGTTTGTACAATGTTAAACGATTTGTGGAGAAACCAGATCCTAAAGATGCACCAAGCGATTTAGCGATTATTGGACGTTACTTATTGACACCGGAAATTTTTGAGCTATTGGAAAATCAAAAACCTGGAGCTGGTAATGAGATCCAATTGACAGATGCAATCGATAATTTAAACAAAACGCAACGCGTTTTTGCTCATGAGTTTAAAGGTGAGCGTTATGACGTTGGAGATAAATTTGGTTTTATGAAAACCAGTATTCAATATGGGCTAAGACATGAACAAATCAAAGATGATTTGCGAGCTTATATTAAAGATTTGGCTACAGAATTAGAGGCTGAAGACAATGAAAAAGCCATTGAAGAAATTGAAGAAGTGGTGAAAGAAAAAGTCGAAGAGAAGAAAGAAGAACTAAAAGAAAACAAAGAAAATTAAATAAGTTTACTGTAAAAGAGATGAGTTTTCCGCTCATCTCTTTTGCGTGAACAAAAGCTGTGCAGCAGATTGAACTTGTGTTGAAAAGCGAGGACATCTATCAAATATAGTGGGATTGTGCTATAATAGATGTTAATATAAAAATGATTCGAGTGTAAAAATACTCTAAATTGACAAGGATAGCGTTCTTTTTTAAGGATGTATAAACGGAGCAACAGAGAGGAGTAGAACGATGTCTAATAAAAATGGTCAAGCAGAAATCATTAAAATAAATCCCAATGCTGATTTTTATTTCAATAGAGCTTGGGAAGCGTTTGATAAAAATAACTTAGAACATTCATTAAAATATTTTCAACGAGCTACTTCTCTTGCGGATAATGATGTAGATAGAGAGTTCGGACAATGCCAAACAGCATTGATTTATCAACATCTTGGACATTTTCAAAAATCCTGTGATCTGATCGATGAATTGATCCAAAAAGGCAGTGAAAATTATCCAGAAGTTCATTATTTTCAAGCCAATAATTATGCTTTTTTAGGAGATTATGGCAAAGCTTTAAAGTGTACGCAAATGTATTTGTATTTGGTGCCTACAGGTGAATATAAAGAAGAGGCTGAAGAATTTCAAAAGGATTTGGAAGAAGAATTGAACATTTAATGACGGCACAATCAATTGACTTCTAAAAAGTAAGCAAAATTCTAGTGTTTTCTGGTTATTTTAGTTACAGTAAAAAAAGAGAATTTGATAAATAGGGAGAATGAGCTATGGAATTAACAAAAATTGAAAAGATTTATGATGTCATCATTATTGGAGCTGGTCCAGGAGGGATGACAGCTGCGCTATATGCGTCTCGTTCCAATTTAGATACATTGATATTAGAACGTGGAATTCCTGGTGGACAATTGAACAATACAGCAGAAATTGAAAACTACCCTGGTTTCAATAGTATTTTAGGACCTGATTTGTCCAATAAAATGTTTGAAAGTGCTAAACAATTTGGTGCTGAATATGCTTATGGTGATGTAAAAGAAGTGACGAACGGAAAAGAATACAAAACAATCGTTGCTGGTAAGAAAGAGTACAAAACTCGTGCAATTATCATTGCTACAGGAGCAGAACATCGTAAACTGGGTGTAGACGGCGAAACAGAATACAATGGTCGTGGAGTGTCTTATTGTGCTGTGTGTGATGGAGCATTTTTCCGAAACAAACATTTAGTAGTGGTTGGTGGAGGAGATTCAGCAGTTGAGGAAGGAACGTATTTAACTCAATTCGCAGATAAAGTAACGATTATTCATCGTCGTAATGAATTGCGTGCGCAAAAGATTTTACAAGATCGTGCTTTTAAAAATGATAAAGTTGAGTTTATCTGGGATTCTACCGTAGAAGAAGTCTATGGGGATGATATGAAAGTTACAGGTGTAAAAATAAAAAATGTTCATACCGGAGAAGTGATGGACTTCATGGCAGATGGTACATTTGTCTATGTTGGCTTGATTCCAAACTCTGAAAAGTTCCGTGCATTAGGTATCACGGATGAAGAAGGTTGGATCGAAACAGATGAAAGAATGGAAACAAGAGTTCCAGGTATTTTCGCTGTTGGGGATGTTCGTAAAACGCCATTGCGTCAAGTGGCAACAGCTGTTGGTGATGGAAGTTTGGCAGGTCAACAAGCCTTCAATTATGTGGAAGAATTAAAAGATTCAGTTGAATCTGAAAAAGTAAGTGGCTAATAAAAAAGGATGTCAGCTTGAGAAATCGAGCTGGCATCCTTTTTTATGGATCACTAGAATAATAGTTGCAAAATCCGCTGTATTAGCATTTGGTTCATTAGAGGAGTACAATAATTGTAGAGATTTCTTTAGTAGAAGTTTTTTGATAACGTACAAGAGTAGGACTTAATGATAAGGTCTAACAAACAAAATATTGGAGGGACATAAATGAAATAGTTTACAGAAGAAGAAAAAATCAAGATTCTCTCTGACATTGTAGCAATCAAATCGGTCAACCAAAATGAAATCGAAGTGGCCAATTACTTAAAAGATTTATTTGCTGAACACGGGATTAAAACTAAAATTGTTCCAGTTACTGAGACTCGTGTGAATTTAGTAGCGGAAATAGGAAGCGGAAAACCAGTCATTGGTGTATCTGGACATATGGATGTTGTCTCTCCTGGTGATGAAAGTGAATGGTCTTCAGATCCATTTACTTTGACAGAACGAGACGGAAACTTATATGGACGCGGATCAAATGACATGAAGTCAGGTTTAGTAAATCTTGCTTTAGTGTTGATCGAGCTCAAAGAAAGTAACGAGTTAACAAATGGAACCGTACGTCTTATGGCAACAACAGGTGAAGAAGTTGGCGGAGCAGGTTCTAAGAAATTGTATGAAGAAGGCTATATGAATGATGTAGATTATCTATGGGTAGCTGAACCATCTCAAGATACGATTATTTACTCACATAAAGGGTCATTAAACTTACGCGTCACTTCAATTGGTGAAGCGGCACATAGTTCTATGCCTGACCAAGGTTACAATGCGATTAATGCATTGATGGAATACTTGTTAGATATGGATAACAAGCTTAACAATGATGAACGGACAAATGAAGTGCTGAATAAATTAGTGAGCAGCACAACCATTTTCAATGGTGGGAATCAAGTAAACTCCATTCCGGACAAAGCTGTAGCAGAAATCAACGTACGTACGATTCCTGAATTTAACAATGATGAAGTTATTGAATTATTCAATACAACAGCTCACTAGTGTTGCATGAAACATAATATGTTTCACAATGTTATGTATCCTATTCCAATATGCAAAAAAGTCCTTTATACTGAACTTGGATGACTTATCCAAGACCAATAAAAAGGACCCAACTTATG
>NZ_JBGQQW010000017.1:0-65550 GCF_045528485.1 Desemzia sp. FAM 23990 | reverse complement strand
AGCTTTTATTACTTTATATTTCTTATCTTCATTCATCGTTAGTATTATCCTTTTCATGATTTTATTTTATCATTTTGGGACATTTTATGCTTCGACCTACTTAGGACATTATCACGTTCGAACGATACAGATAATTGTCTTTTCCATATCCTGCCTTGTACTTTAATAGAATTTACAGTATAATTTTAAAGGATTCTTAGGAGAGAAATGAGGATATTATCGGATGGCTCAGTTATTTTTTAAGTACGGTGCAATGAATAGTGGAAAGACAATTGAAATATTAAAAGTCGCGCATAATTATGAAGAACAAAATAAACCTGTTATCATTATGACAAGCGGTATTGATAATCGTGATGAGATCGGCGTGGTTTCCAGCCGAATTGGTTTACGAAGAAACGGCGTAGCTATTTTTGAAGAGACCGATATTCTTACTGTGATAGAAGAATTGGATTTTGAACCAGCTTGTGTATTATTAGATGAAGCACAATTTTTAACAAAAGAACACATTATCCAATTGACTCAAATTGTGGATAATTTGAATATCCCGGTTATGGCATTCGGATTGAAAAATGATTTTCAAAATGAATTGTTTGAAGGCTCAAAATACTTATTGCTTTACGCAGATAAGATCGAAGAAATGAAAACTATTTGCTGGTATTGTCATAAAAAAGCCACAATGAATATGCGCGTTGTAGATGGTGTCCCTGTTTATACAGGGGAACAAATCCAAATTGGTGGAAATGAAGCCTATTTCCCTGTTTGTCGCAAACATTACCATCACCCCCCAATTACTGAATGATGAAAGCAGAAAAGAGGAATTTAAATGTTTGATCAGTTAGAAAGCGTTATTGGTCGCTACGAAGAACTGAATGAATTGTTAAGTGATCCGGAAGTCATTACGGACACCAAACGTTTTATGAAACTGTCTAAAGAAGAAGGTAGTATTCGCGAGACAGTTACGACTTATAAACGATATAAAGAGATTCAAGAAGAGATCAAAGAAACAGAAGAAATTCTTGGAGAAAAAATCGATGCTGAAATGGCAGAGATGGCTAAAGAAGAATTGTCCAGCTTAAAAGCAGAAAAAGAAGAGTATGAAGAAAAAATCAAAATCCTGATGCTGCCAAAAGATGAAAATGATGACAAGAATATTATCATGGAAATTCGTGGAGCAGCTGGAGGAGATGAAGCTCAATTATTTGCCGGAGACTTGTTTAACATGTATCAACGTTATGCTGAAGCACAAGGTTGGAAAACAGAAGTATTGAATGCCAACATTACAGGTATTGGCGGGTACAAAGAGATTACGTTTATGATCACAGGGACCAACGTATATTCAAAATTGAAATTTGAAAATGGAGCGCACCGTGTGCAACGTGTACCACAAACAGAATCTCAAGGACGAATCCACACGTCTACGGCTACTGTAGTTGTTATGCCGGAAGCGGAAGAAGTAGAGTTAGACATTGCTGATAACGATATTCGAACAGATATTTATCATGCCAGTGGTGCTGGTGGACAGCATGTTAATAAAACGGCCTCTGCAGTTCGGTTAACTCATATTCCAACTGGTATTGCTGTTGCGATGCAAGATGAACGTTCTCAAATCAAAAATAGAGAAAAAGCGATGAAAGTATTGCGAGCACGTGTTTACGATCAATTACAAAGCGAAGCTCAAAGTGAGTATGATGCTGAACGTAAATTGGCTGTAGGAACAGGTGACCGTTCAGAACGAATCAGAACATACAATTTTCCGCAAAACCGCATCACTGATCACAGAATTGGGTTAACGATCCAAAAATTAGATCAAATTCTATCTGGTAAGTTAGATGAAGTAGTCGATGCTTTAGTTCTGTTCGACCAAACTTCAAAAATGGAGCAGATGAAGAATAATGAATACTAATTCAACGTATAGAGAAGTCCTGAAATGGGCTTCTTCTTTTTTAGAGAGCAGTGGAAAAGAAGGGATTGCGGCAGAACGTTTATTGATGGAGCGTCAGAATTGGACACGAACAAATTTTGTATTGCATTTGCACGAAGAGATGCCTTCTGATGTTAAACGTCAATTATTAGCAGATATTGCAGAGTATGGCGGAGGAAGACCTCTTCAACATATACTAGGTTATGAATGGTTTTATGGGTTAAAGTTTAAAGTTACGCACAATACGCTCATTCCTCGCCCTGAAACAGAAGAAATCGTTGACCGTTTTCTTCAGCAGACCAAGCAGAAAAGCTCTTTAAAAGTATTGGATATCGGAACAGGCACTGGAGCTATCGCCATAACGATAAAAAAAGAACGTCCTCAATATGAAGTCACAGCAACAGATCTATCAGCGAAAGCTCTAGCTGTAGCGAAAGAAAATGCAGAGACCAATAAAGTATCCGTTCGATTTAGAGAAGGGGATCTCACTCATCCTGTAGAATCTGAAAAGTTTGATGTTATTCTTTCAAATCCTCCTTATATTGGTGAGGATGAAAAAGACGTTATGGATCAAAGTGTGTTGGATTATGAGCCTCCGATGGCGTTATTTGCTGAGAATAAAGGTCTATTGATTTATCAGCGCTTAGCAACAGAATTGCCGCAACTGTTATTGCCAAATGGACAAATTTACTTAGAGATTGGTTACAAGCAAGGACAGAAAGTAAAAGAACTCTTTGAACAAGCTTTTCCGAATAGCCTTGTTCGAGTAGAAAAGGATTTGAGCGGACATGACCGTCTGTTGTTTGTACAAACTTAAAATTGGGTGATCGTTCAATAGAAAGAAGGAAATAATTGTGGAAACAAAACTTTTTCATCTATCAGAAATAAAGGAAGCAGCTGCATGGATTAAAAAAGGCGAATTGATTTCTTTTCCTACTGAGACAGTATATGGATTAGGAGCAGATGCTAAAAATGAACAAGCGGTACAAAAAGTGTATCAGGCAAAAGGACGTCCTAGTGATAATCCTTTAATCGTTCATATAGCTTCAAAAGAAGATGTCCAGAATTACGTGAAAGAAATCCCGGCAGTAGCAGAAACGTTAATGGATCAATTTTGGCCCGGACCATTGACACTTATCTTTAAAGTCAAAGAAAGTGTTTTTGCCAATACAGTTACTGCAGGTTTAGACAGTGTAGCGATCCGTATGCCAAATAATGAAGCAACGTTGGAGCTTATAAAAGAAGCGGACACACCCTTAGTGGGTCCCAGTGCAAACACATCTGGAAAACCGAGTCCAACAACTGCTATGCATGTGTATCATGATTTAAAGGGGAAAATTGCGGGGATTCTAGATGATGGAGAGACTGGTGTGGGCCTGGAATCAACCGTTTTAGACATTACAGATCCTGAAAATCCTACCATTCTTCGACCAGGCGGCATTTCAAAAACTGAATTAGAAGAAGTGATCGGTTTCGTCAGTGTAGATCAACATTTAGTTTCTAGTGAGGAAACGCCTAAAGCGCCAGGAATGAAATACAAACATTACTCTCCTAATGAGCCCGTCATAATTGTCGATGGCAGCCAACAACTATGGGAAAGTGCGATCAAGCACTACCAATCTCTTGGAGAAAAAGTTGGCTTAATGGCAAATGAGAGTATTGTAGCTGCTTTTTCAGACCCGACAATAGAAAGCTTTTCATTGGGGGAAGAAGGCAATATCCAAACCGCTTCACACAGAATGTATGCGGGGTTAAGACACTTTGAGAAGACAGAAGCTAGTATTATATTAGCTGAGCCTTATCCTGAAACAGGACTTGGAATAGCGTACATGAATCGGCTGAAAAAAGCAGCAGCTAATCAGTATTATAAGAATCATGTGTAAAAAACTTCTTTTCTATTGTAAGGATTCTCTGTTAATGAGCTTTTCTCATTCAAGCAGAGAGCACAAAAAAATAAAAACACTGCATTTATAGTATGCGGAAGCAGGAGTAAGAACACCTGCTTCCGTCTCATTTGAAGACGTTTACTAGCTTTTTTTATGTTTATTTTGTTTGGTTCTGCTTGACAGACAGGAGACAAAAATAGAAAATATGTAGAAGCAGAAAGCCGTTTAATAAAATCGGGTAGACGACTGTTGTGAAAATCAAAAAAAGATTGGTATAGAAATAAAGGATGTGGCTGATAATGGAAAATCATCAATGGGATAAAGAAATATTTGACGCAATTGAACAAGAAAAGCAGCGCCAAGAACAGAATATTGAATTGATTGCATCAGAAAATTTTGTTTCGCAAGCAGTATTGTCTGCACAAGGAAGCATTTTGACGAATAAGTATGCTGAAGGATATCCTGGTAAAAGGTATTATGGCGGCTGTGAGTACATAGATGTTATTGAAAATCTAGCAATCGAACGAGCAAAAAAATTATTTAATGCAGAGTATGCAAATGTTCAACCACATTCTGGTTCTAGTGCAAATATGGCTGCGTATAATGCTTTGTTGGAACCTGGAGATATTGTTTTAGGAATGGATTTGACCCATGGAGGTCACTTGACACATGGATCGCCTGTAAATTTCAGTGGAAAAACGTATCATTTTGTGCCATATGGCGTAGATCAAGAATCTGAACAAATTGATTATGATAAGGTAAGGGAATTAGCTGTTCAACACAAACCGAAATTAATTATTGCAGGAGCAAGTGCTTATCCACGAGCCATTGATTTTAAGAAATTCCGCGAAATAGCTGATGAAGTAGGCGCTTATTTTATGGTAGACATGGCTCATATTGCTGGCTTAGTCGCGACAGGAGTGCATCAGAATCCAGTTCCTTATGCGGATGTAGTTACGACGACTACCCATAAAACATTGCGTGGTCCACGTGGCGGAATGATATTAGCAAAAGAAAAATTTGCGAAGAAATTGAATAGTGCTATTTTTCCAGGAATTCAAGGTGGGCCATTAGAACACATCATTGCCGGTAAAGCTGTAGCTTTGAAAGAAGCTATGCAACCTGATTTTACAACGTACGCACAACAAATAGTAGAAAATGCCCAAGCCATGGTGGAAGTGTTCAACCAATCAAAAGCACGTTTGATCAGTGGTGGGACAGATAATCATTTATTGTTGTTGGATGTGCGAGGCTTTGAGTTGAATGGCAAGAAAGCTGAAAAATTATTAGATGAAGTAGGGATAACCGTAAATAAAAACACTATTCCTTTTGAAGAACTGAGCCCTATGAAAACTAGTGGTATCAGAATTGGTACTCCGGCCATCACAACTCGTCATTTTGACGCAGCAGATTCTAAAAAAGTGGCAATATTAATTGTGGCAACATTGGAAGCTAAAGATGATAATGAAAAGCTGGATGAAATCAAGCTGGAAGTCAGACGTTTAACAACCGACAGACCCTTGTATGCGATAGATTGAGAATCCTTTTTTACTACTGATTTTACTCAGCAAGAAAAGAATAAGGGCTGTTTCTTTTTGATAAGGGCTTCTGGTTGTAATAAAAAAACACAACGAGTAAAATAATAGATGAGAATTTATTTATTTTTCTGATAAAAGATGAATATTCCAGTATAATCAATATGTTTGAATGAAAATTTCCAAGGGGGCAAAAAAATGGCAAAACTTGAAGTAATGGATCACCCATTAATCCAACATAAGTTAACTATTATTAGAGACAAAAATACAGGAACAAAGGTTTTTAGAGAAGTGGTTAACGAAATCGCCCGCTTAATGGCATATGAAGTATCAAGAGATATGCCGTTACAAGATGTTGAAATAGAAACACCTTTAGTTAAAAGTGTTCAAAAAGAAATTGCAGGAAAAAAAGTGGCTATTATTCCTATTTTACGTGCTGGTTTAGGCATGGTAGACGGCATGTTGGATTTAATCCCGGCAGCTAAAGTAGGTCACGTGGGAATGTATCGTGATCATGAAACTTTTGAACCCGTTGAGTATTTTGTGAAATTGCCTTCTGATATCAAAGAACGTCAATTATTTGTTGTAGACCCCATGTTAGCTACAGGTGGATCAGCTATTGCAGCTATTGATTCATTGAAAAAACGTGGCGGCTCGTCTATAAAATTTGTTTGTTTAGTTGCGGCACCAGAAGGGGTAAAAGCATTACAAGAAGCTCATCCTGATGTCGATATTTATACGGCTTCTTTAGATGAAAAATTAAACGAAGACGGATATATTTTACCAGGTCTGGGAGATGCAGGCGATCGGTTATTCGGCACTCTATAGGGTGTAAAAACCAAAAATTGATATTTATCAGTTTTTGGTTTTTCTTTATTTAAAAGTGTAAACGGTTCAAAAGTTTGTGAAAAGCAAGTGGTTGGTTGTTTAAAAACGTTTTTATACCAGTAGTTAAAACTATTTATTCTAATTTCACATAATTTCTTTGAAATTAATTTCGCTTGGTGGTATGATGTCAATTGTCTGATAAGAGAGACAAAAAACAGGTTTTTTTTGTCCTGCATCAGAAAAAGTTTCTATTATAAAGATTGATTCTTGAGAAAGAAGGTGAAAGTATTGGAACATGAAACATTGACTAGAGAATTTCTGGGGTTAAGCTTTGATCTCACTACCACACTAGTAACAGTCGCAACATGCGTGATCGTTTTTTTGATTGTTTTTATTTGTACGCGCAACTTGCAACTTAAACCAACAGGTAAACAAAATTTTATAGAATGGGTCATCGATTTTGTAAGCAATATTGTGTCAACGTCGATTCCGGGAAAACGTGGAGACCGTTTTAAATTACTTGGATTTACATTGTTCTTATTTGTATTTGTCTCTAACATGTTAGGGTTGCCTTTAGTGTTAGTGATAGATGATATCCAGTGGTGGAAGAGTCCTACTGCCGACCCGATCGTAACGTTATCTTTGGCAATGATGGTGATTTTGTTGTCACATTTCTTCGGGGTTCAAGAACAAGGATTTAAAAACTATTTCTTAAATAGTTATATACGTCCGGTACCGTTCCTGTTGCCTATAAAACTCTTTGAAGAGTTTACAAATACATTGACCTTAGCTTTGCGTTTATATGGTAATATATTTGCTGGAGAAATTTTGATTGGTCTGATCGCTGGTTTAGCCAATAGTTTTGGAGCAGTAACTTGGATCGTAGGAGTGCCTCTTCAAATAGCATGGCAAGCCTTTTCTGTATTTATAGGAAGTATTCAAGCATTTGTCTTTACTACTTTAAGTATGGTGTACATTTCTCATAAAATAGGTCATGAAGAAACTGTCAAGCACGAAGAATATATAGAAGCAAAATAGTGTACGAAATATAAAAAATGAGTTATTACAAACAAGGAGGAAATTATAATGGGTTTAATCGGAGCAGCAATTGCAGTAGCAGGAGCAGCAATAGGAGCGGCACTTGGATCAAGTCGTGTCATTTCAAAAACAGTAGAGTCTATCGCACGTCAACCAGAAATGAAGGGTGAACTACAAACATTAATGTATATCGGTGTTGGTTTAGTAGAGGCGATTCCAATCATGGGCGTTGTTATTGCGTTTATCCTTGTATTTCAATAATAAGTGTATAGAAAAAAGTAACCATCTAAATAACTTTGATTGTCGAAGGAAGAGACGAAGCTTATGTAAATATTTGGGTAAAATGGGAGGAGCAACAAGGAATGTTCAACCAATTAGCTTTAGGCGCTGCTACTAGTGCGGGTAACACACTGGTAGTACTTATTTCTTTCTTAATTTTATTACTATTATTGAAGAAATTCGCATGGAAACCAGTTACTGAAATGATGGAAAAGCGTTCAGAAACGATAGCCAATGATTTGGATAATGCAAAAAATGCCAAAGAAGAAGCTAGCCGCCTAGCAACGGAACAACAAAATAAATTAGCAGATATGCAAAAAGAATCAGCAATCATTATTGAACAAGCACAAACGAATGCAGCCAAAATCGAAAAAGACTTACTTGAAGAAACGAAACAGTCTATTGCTCAAATGAAAAAGCAAGCTAAAATGGACGTCGAGTTTGAGAGACAAAGAGCACTTGATGAAGCAAAAAGTGAAATTAGTCAATTATCTCTTCAAATAGCTGAAAAATTGATCGGAAAAGAAATTGATGGCCAAACCCATGCTCAATTAGTCGATGAATTTATCGAAAGGTTGGCTGATTCAAATGAAACTGAATAGGAATATGGATGATGGACAATTAGCACGAGCTTTTTATGAGGATGCTCGAGAAAAAGGACAATTGAATGTTGTTTTTGACAATATGATGGATGTTCGTCAGATTTTGCAGAATAACCCTGATTTAGGAGCGTTTTTTGATAATAAAGCTATTGAAAAAGCAAATAAAGAGCAGGTGATGCACGATCTTTTGCAGAACTTTACTGAATTAACAAAAAGTTTTGTCCACACTATCTATGATTATCAGCTGATGAGTGGATTAAATCATATTGTGAATGAATTTGAAAAAATTTATGACTACCATAATCGAACAGTAGTCGCAAAAGTAACTACTGCGGTTCCTTTAACAGAAGAACAAAAACAACGTTTAACGGATGCTTTTGCTAAAAAAATGAAAGCAAAAAAAGTTATTTTCAATGAATTTGTGAAGCCTGAAATTTTGGGCGGCGTTATTATCGAAACGGAAGATCAAGTTATTGATGGCAGTGTGCGCTTCAATTTTGAAAAATTAAAAAAACAAATTCTTTGATCTAGAATGACTTTAAAGAGGTGAGAAGTAAATGGGCAAGAAAGCTGAAGAAATTAGTATGCTGATAAAAAATCAAATTGAAGGTTACAGCAATGAGTTGGTTATTGATGAAGTCGGAACAGTTAGTTATGTCGGAGACGGAATTGCTCGTGCGTTTGGGTTGAAAAACGTGATGTCAGGTGAACTTGTAGAATTTGCAAATGGTGTTTACGGAATGGCTCAAAACTTAGAAGTAGATGACGTAGGGATTATTATACTAGGTGCGTTTGACGGAATTCGTGAAGGCGATAAAGTAAAACGTACTGGCCGTATCATGGAAGTTCCAGTAGGGGAAGAACTTATTGGCCGTGTTGTCAATCCGCTAGGACAACCTGTTGACGGCCTTGGGGATATTCAAACTTCTCAAACCCGTGAAGTTGAAACAGAAGCTCCTGGAGTAATGCAGCGTCAATCCGTTAAAGAACCTTTACAAACAGGTATCAAAGCTATTGATGCCCTTGTTCCTATTGGAAGAGGCCAACGTGAATTGGTTATCGGTGACCGTAAAACGGGTAAAACCAGTTTAGCTATCGATACTATCTTAAATCAAAAAGGTAAAGACACTATTTGTATTTATGTAGCTATCGGTCAAAAAGAATCTACTGTACGGTCTCAAGTAGAAACGTTGAAACGTTATGGTGCTTTAGAATACACAATTATCGTAACAGCTAGTGCTTCGCAACCTGCACCTTTACTTTACATTGCGCCTTACTCAGGTTTAGCAATGGGTGAAGAGTTTATGTACAAAGGAAAACACGTTTTGATCGTATTTGATGATTTAAGTAAACAAGCAGCGGCCTATCGAGAACTTTCTTTGCTGTTGCGTCGTCCGCCAGGTCGTGAAGCTTATCCTGGAGATGTCTTTTACTTGCACTCTCGTCTATTAGAAAGAGCAGCAAAACTAAGCGACGCTTTGGGTGGCGGTTCTATGACAGCTATTCCTTTCGTAGAAACACAAGCAGGAGATATTTCAGCTTATATTCCAACCAACGTAATCTCGATCACAGATGGACAGATTTTCTTGGAAAATGAATTGTTCTATTCTGGAGTAAGACCTGCTATAGCAGCTGGCTTATCGGTATCTCGTGTGGGGGGATCGGCTCAAATCAAAGCGATGAAGAAAGTCTCTGGTACTTTGCGTCTGGATTTAGCGAGTTATAGAGAATTAGAGTCTTTTACTCAATTCGGATCTGATTTAGATGCAGCTACGCAAGCAAAATTAAATCGTGGACAAAGAACAGTAGAAGTATTAAAACAAGATTTGCATAATCCAATTCCAGTTGAAAAACAAGTCATTATTTTTTATGCTTTGACACATGGATTCCTTGATTCAATCCCTGTACGTTCACTAAGAAACTATGAAAAGCAATTGTATGTATTTTTGGATAATCAGCACAACGAAATCCTAACTGAAATACAAGAAACAAAAGATCTCCCTGCTGAAGAGGAATTAGATGCGGTCCTTTCAGAATTCAATACAGCGTTTAACGCAACTTATACTGACATCAATCGCTAAAAGAGGATCCTAAGTTAAGGCGGTGAATAAAAGTGGCAGAATCCTTACAAGATATTAAAAAACGTATTCAATCGACGAAGAAAACAAGCAATATCACCAAGGCTATGCAAATGGTCTCAGCAGCAAAGTTGGGTAAACAAGAACAGCTCAATAAGGGGTTTCAAGTTTATTCTTCTAAAGTTAGAGAAATGGTCGTTCACCTAGCACAAACGCAATTAGCGTTATTGGAGGATTCCGACCTTATTGGTACGAATTCTCCTTCGAACATTAATTTTCATGATATGTTGATTGAACGACCAGTTAAAAAAACAGGCTACATCATCATCAGCTCGGATACTGGTTTAGCTGGAGCTTACAACAGTTCAGTAATTAAAACGACGATCGATATGATCCAACGAGACCATCAGTCTCCCGATGAGTATATTTTTATGGCTATTGGTCGAACAGCTGCTGAATTCTTTAAAAATCGGGGCATGAATGTTGTTTATGAGTTAGACAACTTGAGTGATCAGCCCGCATTTGATGAAATACGAGCAGTGGCTCGTCAAATTGTAGAAATGTATAAAAATGAAGTCTTTGATGAGTTGTATCTTTGCTACAATCATCATGTAAATACGATTACATTCCAATACAGAGCCGAAAAAATATTGCCCTTAACAGACTTAGATGTTTCAGAAGCTGATAAATTAGAATTTGAACAAGATTATATTTATGAGCCTTCCAAGGAAGAAATATTAGATTTACTGTTGCCGCAATATGCTGAAAGTTTACTTTATGGGGCTATTTTAGATGCTAAAACAGCTGAGCATGCCGCGCGTATGACGGCCATGAAAGGTGCAACAGACAACGCGAAAAAAATTATCGATGACTTATCGATTAAATACAATCGTGCTAGACAAGCCGCTATAACTGAAGAAATTACCGAAATTATAGGCGGAACTGAAGGATTAAAATAAAAAATGAATTACACGGTAAGTGAATGGGAGGAAGAGGAATGAGTACTGGTCATATTGTGCAAGTAATTGGTCCGGTTGTCGATGTAGAATTCCCATTAAACGGAACTCTTCCTGAAATCAACTATGCTTTAGTAGTTGAAGCAGGAACCGATGAACAGTCAAGCAACAATTCGGGCTCTTCTCAAGAAGAAACAGTTATTCTAGAAGTTTCTTTGCAACTTGGGAATGGAGTAGTACGTACTATCGCAATGGAATCTACTGACGGATTACAAAGAGGAATGCGGGTGAAAAGTACTGGCAGCCCAATTTCTGTACCTGTTGGGGAAGAGACATTGGGCCGTATGTTCAATGTTCTAGGAGAACCAATTGATCAAAAAGAACCTTTTAGTGAAGATACTAGACGAGATCCAATTCACCGGACAGCTCCTTCTTTTAATGAATTAGAAGCCAGCACATCTATTTTGGAAACGGGGATCAAAGTTATTGATTTACTTGCGCCTTATTTAAAAGGTGGGAAAATTGGATTATTCGGTGGAGCTGGTGTTGGGAAAACAGTGTTGATCCAAGAATTGATTCACAATATCTCCGAAGAACACGGCGGAATTTCTGTTTTTGCTGGAGTAGGAGAACGAACACGTGAAGGGAATGATCTTTATTTTGAAATGATCGATTCTGGGGTTATCAAACGTACAGCTATGGTGTTTGGTCAAATGAATGAGCCGCCTGGTGCACGGATGCGGGTAGCTTTAACAGGTTTGACAATGGCAGAGTACTTTAGAGATGAAGCTGGTCAAGATGTTTTGCTCTTTATTGATAATATTTATCGATTTACACAAGCTGGTTCGGAAGTTTCTGCTTTGCTTGGCCGTATGCCTTCAGCTGTTGGTTATCAACCAACATTGGCAACTGAGATGGGACAATTGCAAGAACGGATCACTTCTACAACAAGAGGGTCGATTACTTCTATTCAAGCTATTTATGTGCCTGCGGATGATTATACTGACCCCGCCCCAGCAACAACTTTTGCCCACTTGGATGCTACAACAAACTTAGAACGTCGATTAACTGAACAAGGAATCTATCCGGCAGTTGATCCATTAGCGTCTTCATCAAGTGCTCTTTCTCCAGAAATTGTAGGAGAGGAACATTATGAGGTCGCCACAGAAGTCCAACATACGCTGCAACGCTACCAAGAATTGCAAGATATTATTGCTATTTTAGGTATGGATGAATTATCGGATCACGAAAAAATCGTTGTATCCAGAGCACGAAGAGTTCAATTGTTCTTGTCTCAAAACTTTCATGTAGCTGAAGCTTTTACAGGGTTACCTGGTTCTTATGTACCTGTAGCTGAAACAGTTAAAGGGTTTAAAGAAATTTTAGATGGACGTTATGATGATCTTCCAGAAGATGCTTTCCGAAATGTGGGAAGAATCGAAGAAGCAGTTAAAAAAGCAGAAAAAATGAAATACTAATCCACTAAAGCAAAAGCACTGATTGAGGGATTACTCTTAAATAAGTGCTTTTCAAGAGGAGGAATGACGAATGGCGGAATTACGTGTGCAAATAGTCGCGCCATCAGGAGTTATATATGATCACAGAGCTTCTATGGTAAGTGCTAGAGCAGTAGATGGAGACATCAGTATTTTACCTAACCATACTCCTATCATTGTTCCGTTAGCCATTCATGCTGTTCGTATAAAGCGAATATCCATTGATACAGAGGACTGGGTAGCTGTAAATGGCGGAGTACTGGAAGTTAGAAATAATATTTGCTCTATTGTAGCAGATAGTGCTGAAAGAGCCCGTGATATTGATATCGAGAGAGCCTTTGAAGAAAAACACCGTGCTGAAGAAAATATGCAACGTTTATCGGGGATTAAATCCAATCAAGATTATAAACGTGCTTCGATTTCTCTGCACAAAGCACTTAATCGGATCAATGTATCGAAAAATAAAAGATTGTAGCTAATCTCAAAAACGGCCAAAAAGGAAATCCTTTTTGGCCGTTTTTTTGCTTTTATGTAGTAAGATAGTTAGGGAAATGCAAATTACCTATATAGACGGGCAAAAGGAAAGAGAACAGACTAAATTTATTAGAATTTAATGTAAATGGATTAAAAAAATGCTATTGATAACGTTATCACAAACAAGTTTCATGTAAAAAGATTACAATTGTGTTACTATTTGTAAGAAGAGAGAGGTAGATGAGGAATGAACTTTATTGGTATTCAAGCAGCTGGCACATTAATATCCCATATATTTTTTATATTATTGACTTTTTGGGCACTGCAAGCTGTTCGTGTAGAAAAAATCATACGAAAGTATCATGTCAGTCAAGCAAAAGTACTTTATCTATTGGTTTCAATTGCTATTGGCTATTTAGTGAGTACATTTTTTATTGAATTTATTTTATCTTCGCAAAATTTACTCTTTCTTCTTGAATAATCAAGTCGTGATAACTTTATGACAAATGCTGATTTCAATTGTTTTCTACAATTTGCTTATGCTATAATGCACAAAGTTGTATGGATTTGTTTTGGTTCTAGAATTAATTTCTAGAGAAATCCGGAAAGCAACTCATATTCGGAGGGATATAAAAATGGAAAAAATTATTGTTCGAGGAGGCAAACGCCTCGAGGGTACTGTTAAGGTTGAAGGCGCAAAAAACGCTGTATTACCCATTTTAGCTGCTTCTATCTTAGCAAGTGAAGGCCAAACTAAATTAACCAATGTTCCTATCTTATCAGACATATTCACTTTAAACCAAGTATTGAGACACTTAAACTTAGAGGTTGATTTTAACCAAGATAAAAAAGAAATTAGCTTAGATGCTACAAAGGGATTGAATTTTGAAGCTCCTTTTGAGTACATGAGTAAAATGCGCGCTTCTATTGTCGTAATGGGGCCTTTATTAGCTCGTTTAGGGCACGCAAAGGTAGCTTTGCCAGGAGGATGCGCAATTGGAACAAGACCGATTGATCTGCATTTAAAAGGCTTTGAAGCAATGGGGGCTAAAATCAACATTGAGAGCGGCTATATTGAAGCTTTTGCTGATCAATTACATGGAGCTCATATTTACTTAGATTTTCCTAGTGTTGGAGCTACTCAAAATATTATGATGGCAGCTACTTTAGCAGAAGGCGTAACGACTATCGAAAACGTAGCACGTGAGCCTGAAATAGTGGATTTAGCTATTTTCTTAAATCGTATGGGAGCTAAAGTTGTTGGCGCCGGTACCGAAACGATTCGTATCGAGGGGACAAAAGAATTACATTCAGCAACTCACAGTATCATTCCTGATCGTATTGAAGCAGGTACGTTCATGGTAGCGGCTGCTATCACAAATGGAGATGTCTTTATTGAAGATGCGATTCCAGAGCACAACAAACCTTTGATTTCAAAATTAAAAGAAATGGGCGTTGCTTTTGAGATGAAATCAAAAGGAATGCGTGTTATGGGTCCTAAAGTGTTAAAAGCTACGGATGTAAAAACTATGCCTCACCCTGGATTTCCAACAGATATGCAGGCACAAATGTCTGTAGCCCAAGTTCTTGCACAAGGTACAAGTGTCATGAAAGAAACAGTATTCGAAAACCGCTTCATGCACATGGAAGAATTACGTCGTATGGACGCTGACTTCAAAGTAGAAGGACAGACGGTCATTATCTCAGGAAGCGCAGCATTACAAGGAGCAGAGGTTTCTGCTACCGATTTAAGAGCAGCTGCAGCTTTGATCCTTGCTGGGTTAGTCTCTAAAGGATATACAACAGTAACTCACTTGGAACACTTAGATCGCGGCTATTATCAATTCCATCAAAAACTGAAACAATTAAGCGGAGATGTTATCCGTGTAGATGATTCTATTTCGAGTGAAAATACAGAAAAAGAATTATCCGACTTATTCGTATAGAATCAATTCTTGTTTTATATGATTGATTAAATGAAGAAAAAATAAAAACGATAATGTTGAGGTGAATGCCGATCATTGTCGTTTTTACGCTCTTCTCAGGGACAAAAGTGGTACAGTAGTATTACATTTACAATAAATTTCAAAACGTCTTTTCCTATTAAATTGTTTTGTGCTATAATTTGTTAGATGGTTACATTTACTATTGTCACCATGGTTAATAATGGCCTGAGAGGAGAACAAAACAAATGGCTAAAGATATTGGAATAGATTTAGGTACTGCCAATGTATTAATACATGTAAAAGGAAAAGGAATCGTTTTAAACGAGCCTTCAGTTGTTGCTATTGATGTAATGACTAAGAAAGTATTAGCAGTCGGAGAAGAAGCGTACTTAATGGTGGGACGTACACCTGGAAACATAAAAGCTATTCGTCCATTAGAAGGCGGCGTTATAGCTGATTTTGATACTACAGAAGCAATGCTGACTCACTTTATTGATAAATTGAATGTAAAAGGATTTTTATCAAAACCGAATATTTTAATTTGCTGTCCAACAAACATTACTGCGATCGAGCAAAAAGCGATCATTGAAGCAGCTGAAAAAAGCGGCGGTAAAAATGTGTTCTTAGAAGAAGAACCTAAAGTAGCAGCTATTGGTGCTGGAATGGACATTTTCCAACCAAGCGGAAATATGGTCATTGATATCGGTGGCGGTACAAGTGATATAGCGGTATTGTCAATGGGCGGGATTGTTACAAGCCGTTCTATAAAAGTTGCCGGTGATACATTAGATAATGAGATCATTCAATACGTGAAAAAAACTCACAAATTATTGATCGGTGAACGTACTGCTGAAACGATCAAAAAAGAAATCGGAACTGTCTTTAAAGGACGTCGCGAAGATTCAATGGAAGTTCGTGGACGTGACATGGTTTCTGGTTTACCTAGAACGATAACGATCACTTCTAATGAAGTGCAAATAGCGACAGCAGATCCAATGATGCAAATTGTTGAAGTAGCTAAAGTAGTGCTAGAACAAACTCCTCCAGAATTATCTGCAGATATTATTGACCGCGGAATCATTTTAACTGGTGGTGGAGCTTTACTGGATGGTATTGAACAGTTATTTACTGAAGAATTAAAAGTTCCTGTATTTACTGCTGAACATCCGTTGGATTCTGTTGCATTAGGAACAGGAATTCTTTTGGAAAATATGTCTAAAAAGAACCGTAGATTTTAAATTTGTGCTAAAGAGGTGGAACAATGACTAAGAAGAAAATTTTAATCAATACGTTGTATTTTGTGTTAAAAATCATGCTTGTCATTGTATTAATCGTCCTGGCGTTTGTTATTGGAGCAATGGTTGGATATGGAGTACTCGGAGATGGCGAACCGGCTGGAGTTTTTGATCCGGCTATTTGGGAAAACATTTTTAATTACTTTAAAAGCCCCACTATCCTTAATTAACGTAAAAACCTAAATCTGATCTTAGATATACTTACCTTCCGAGTTAAGTGTGTATAAGGTCTTTTTTTTTTAGATAAATTAACGAATCTGACTTTTTTTGCCTATATTATACTATCTATAAAAAAATAGGAGGGTTCATATGAATCAAGTCAGTGTGATAGGAAGAATAGTGAGAGATATTGAGTTGAAAGAATTAGGAGAGGGAAAACAGGTGGTTAATAATACCATAGCTATCCCCATGGCGTTTAAAAAAGATAGTGGGCAAGATACCGATTTTATTCCGATCGTAGCTTGGAATAAGACAGCTGTTTTACTGCATCAGTATTGTAAAAAAGGAAATCTCATTGGCTTAACAGGGAGGATGCAATCAAGGTCCTATCTGAATAAAGAAAATGAAACTATTTACGTTGTCGAGATGGTAGTGAATACAGTTCAATTTTTATCCAATAAACCAAAAGAAGAAACAAGTCAGCCGGTCCAAGTACCCAATATACCTGTACTTCAAACGACTGAAAATGCAGCAGCTGCAAATGTTGGAAACTAAAAACGGATGCTGAAGTGACTGAAGAGGAGCGAGTGTAAAATCTCGTTCCTCTTTATTTATGAAAGTATAGCTGAATAGAGTGAGTTTATATCTTTTGTTCTTAAAAAATAAGTAGAAAGAATAAATCGCTACTAGAAATAAAATAAATGCATAAACATAGAAAGCCGATTTGATTTCTCCAATAAGATAAATGTGCTTCCAAAAAGCGCAGCAAAGTGCGGTTACACCACTTAAATATTTCATAGACATTCCTACTGAAACGATTTCAAATACTACCATACTATAACAAAAGTTTTTTAAAAAGATATCTTTTATTGAAAAAACTCTTTTAAATCCATTGATTGTTTGTGATATGTTTCTTTAGAAGTCCTTGAAAATAGAGTATAATGGAAAGAAAGCGGGATGGAAGAGGGGATATTTTGAAAATTTTAATGATTGAGGACAACCCATCTGTAGGTGAAATGATGGATATGTTTTTCCAAAAAGAAAACTGGCAAGCTGATTTTATACAAGATGGAAAAGAGGGTCTTGAAAAGTTCATGCAGGAAAAAGACCAATGGGATTTGGTGATTTTAGATTTAAACTTACCTAGCATGGACGGGATGCAGATCTGCCGTGAAATACGTAAAGTGTCTGTGTCTGTGCCTATTATCATGCTGACAGCTAAAGATACTGAAAGCGACCAAGTTATTGGCTTGGAAATGGGAGCAGATGATTACGTTACAAAACCTTTTAGTCCCTTAACACTTATTGCTCGTATAAAAGCTTTGCACAGAAGAGCCGATTTAGGCATGGAAGAAGCTGAAAAAAGTACTTCTTCAGAATTTGAGATCGAAACAACGTATTTAAAAATCAATAAGAAGACAAGAGAAGCTTTTTTATACGACAAACCAATTGATGGGCTGACTCCGAAAGAATTTGAATTGCTTTATACAATGGCAGCGAGTCCCAAACAAGTTTTCTCAAGAGAGCAGTTACTAGCAATCGTTTGGGATTACGAATATTTTGGAGACGAAAGAACGGTCGATGCTCATATCAAGAAGTTGCGTCAGAAAATTGATAAAAATGGATCTCAAGTCATTCAAACCGTATGGGGAGTAGGGTATAAATTTGATGATTCAGAAATCAGTGTTTAATTTATTCCGAGTGGCGAAAGACTGTCGAACGAGGAGGTTGGATGATTGATGAAAATAAAATATTTTTACCAACAAATGCTGGCCTTTTTTGTAGTGATGATCACACTATTGATTATTATGACAGTTATTTTTCTGGAATTTACCCGTAACTCTACTTATCATGATACAGAAGAGCTGCTATTCGGTTACGCAGAAGCTCTTGTGGACGGAGATTTACAAGAGGACCAACTGGAAGATGCTCAATTTGTTTTGCAGAATCAAGAGGTCGTTGTCACGGTTTTTAACAGTGAAAACCAAATGGCTTATCCATCAACTGCAGTTTCATATTCCAGTGGAATCTCCGATGAAAACTTTGCACAGTTGAAAAATGGAGAGAGAATCACGTTAACTATTCAGGATAAAGATTTTTTCGGTAACCAAGTCGAAATTGCTTTGGTTTATTTACCGTTCTTTTCTCAAACGAATGGAGACTTTGCTGGTTTTATAGGAATCAGCTCTCCAATTAGCGGGATTGAAGAAAATTTAAGAGAAATGCGCAGCAATCTCTTTACAGCGTTTGTGATCTCTTCTTTAGGTGCGATTGTGATTGCTTTATTGTTTACTCGTTATCAAGTAGGACGTATCAATCGACTAAGAAATGCAACTCACCGTGTAGCAAAAGGGGATTTTGAGGTTCATTTAGAAAGTAGTGGACAAGATGAATTCGATGATTTAGCAAAAGACTTTAATAGCATGGCTCGCTCATTGAAAGAGTCTCAGCAAGAGATTGAGCGTCAAGAAGATCGGAGAAGGCAATTTATGGCCGATGCTGCTCATGAGATGCGAACACCTTTAACAACGATCAATGGCCTGTTGGAAGGGCTGGAACATGACATGATTCCAGAAAATCAAAAGACAAGAAGTTTACAGTTGATGCAAAATGAAACACGTCGCTTGATTCGCTTAGTAAATGAGAATCTGGATTACGAAAAAATCCGTTCCAATCAAATTTATTTAAGAAAGCAATCATTTAATGCATACAATGCTTTAGAAACCATCGTCGAACAGTTAAAAGGCAAAGCGCAGTCGGCTAATAATCAACTTCAATTTAGTTGTTCTGAAGAATTAGAGTTCTATGCAGATTATGACCGATTCGTACAAATCGTAGTCAATTTAGTACAAAATGCTATTCAATTTACAGAGAATGGGTTAATAACCATTACTGCTGAAAAAGATTTAGAGGGCAGTATCATCACTATTACAGATACTGGAATCGGCATGACTGAAGAGGAAGTTCGGAATATATGGGAACGGTACTATAAAGCAGACGCCTCCAGAAAGAGTACTAAATATGGAGAATCTGGTCTAGGATTAGCTATCGTCCATCAATTAGTTCAATTGCATGGAGGAAAAATCTCTGTAAAAAGTGAAGTCGGAAAAGGCAGTACTTTCACGATTATTTTTCCAGCTAAATCTAAGTTGAATACGCCAGAAAAATAATCAGATGTATTTTTACAAAAAAAGTAACTCGGATAAAACATAGTCAACTAAGACAGTTATCCAGTTTCCTACTGGCGTAGTGAAATAGGAAATAGAAGGAGCGGGGAGAAACCTCGTTTAAAAAGACTCATTCCCAAATTTTGATGGTTAATTCCTTTAAATTTGGAGAAAGGGTCTTTTTTATGCATGGATTATATCAATATAGCCAGTAGAAGATTGCCTTGAGTTAGCGGATTGAACAAAAAATCGTATCTCATTAAGGTCTGCTCAAATAAAGTTGTAAGAAAACAATGTAAAAAGCAGAAGAATGAATGAAACAATCATCCAATCTTCTGCTTTTTCGAATTTGCTAGTCAATTTTGAATATAGTTAAAATTGACTCGTTCTTCTTTGACGTAGAGATAATAGTGCATTGGAACAACCATCAGAATCTAAGATACGGATAAAAAAGAGTCTAGGTAAATAGTTTCATCACATTGTTTCATAACCGTATTATTGGATGTATAAATCAAAATCGCACATCCTTGTTGCCGACAAACATGTTTCAAAAACAGCGTCACTTCTTTCATATCCTTTTCTGGTAATTTAGCGATCCAATTATCCAATAAAATAATTTTAGTTTGGCAAAGAAAATGAGTCACCAATTGCACCTTTAAAATCGTTTCAAGCGGAAGATCAGCAAGAGGAATGGAAGATAAATGGTTTAAATCAATACCTGATTTTTCAAAAGTATCTTCAATAATTTGTTCTTTGTGTTTATTCTTTGGATCAGCGATTGAATAAGCCAATAAAATATTTTCTTTTAGACTTAAATATTCTACCGCCACAGGCTTTTGAAGCAATGTTCCAGGATAATCGCCCAGATGCTGTTTAAACAAATTCAAGAGATCTTGAAAAGAGTAATTTACAGACGAAAGGGAGTACAATTGCGGATTTAATTGATAGAGCTTATCTTGCCGGTCACGATTCTTTTTTTGCATAAAAGACACTCCTTATATGATTTAACGAATAGCCATTGGTAAGGCAATAAAAAAAACAACTACAGAGAGTCAGAAGCGTTTTTTAGTTGTTACATAAAAAATAACATAATTTGAAAAATAGATGAGGCAAAAAGAAATAGCATTTAAAAAGAGCGCAATGATAGGGAATTGATGTCGAACAGCTAACGTAAATAAATGTTCATTTTTAGAGCTGACTAAGAAAGGACGTATGTGAAAACGGGTAAATCCATGTCCGTTGATAATTGAATTGGGTTCAGGAGTTGATTGAATGGTCATGACTTCTGTCTGAGTTGCATGATCAAGTAGAATAGAGTTTTCAACTCTGGAAAGGAAATCAAACAACTGAGATTGGAAAAAGATATATAGAATAAATAGACACACCAGCGCTGCATTTAACACCATCAATTGTTCCAACGTGATTTGACAGCATAACTTACTGGATGGTTCATTAAGCAATAAATAAGAGCGGTATTCTTGCTTGCGAAAATGAATTAAGAGGAGCTGAACACAAATGATACTAATCATCCCTATAAAGATGAGCAGGAGGAAAAGTGGCTGGATAGTTAAAAATAAATGAGTTATTTTGCTGATTAGTTCTTCAAAAGGTTTGGCATAGAGAGAAGTATCGTATTCTTTGATAGTCTCTACAGAACTAGCGAGCTGTTCTGTAGAAGTAAGCAAATACAACATAAAACAGCCTAGGAGCAGGAAACAACTTAAGAAAAGGAAGTTGTATATAAATAACATACTGGTAGTTATGTGATGATGCCGCATGCTTTTCATTGCACGTCCTATAAGACTCATACTTTTTAGATACCCCTTTCTATAGCCTACTGTTCATATTGTAAAGAAAGAATATGAAAAAGGTATGAAGAGAGCATGGAGAAAAACAGTTTAACGGCTCTTCATCTTCTAACGTTGGTAAAGAAATTTCTTCCGGCCTATGGGGCTGCTTATGGAACACCATGGGAACGCCTTGAGCCGAAAACCGCGTCTCAAGACTTGCAAGCTTCAAACCCCGAGTAAAAGCTGAAGCTTAACTCGGGGTAATTCTCATTGCATCCTTTTCATGGCTATAAGCAACCCCATATTCCTCCATAAATTTCTAGAACTGAGTTTCTAATAGAGTTAGAGTTAGAGTTAAAAAGAAATGGATTTTCTACTCACCAACGTCAAATGTTGTAGAACCAGTTTAACTAGTATAAAGCAAAAAAAAGAGATAGGACTAATGTCCCATCTCCGTCTAACATTTTATTCAGTTTCTGCTGTATTTTCTTCCATATCGGTTGTACCTGTTGGTTCTGAATCAACAGATTCTTGCGCGTCTGTTGCTAATTCAGGTGCATTGGTTTTATACAACGGAACAGTTGATTGATCTCCGTTTAAGTGATATAAGCTGGTGGAATCTTCACCAAGGTTCTCATTCAGCTGTCTTAAACGATCCGCTTGATTCATGTAATTGTAATCAGAAACATCGTCTTCTAACAATCCTTCAGGAGTGTAGAAACGGAGCAAGTCACTTTCCAAAATACTATCTGACGTACTTAATTGTGCAGTTGCTTGTTCTTTTATTTTTTCCACTTCCGCCAATACTTCCTCAGAAGGCTCAGCGATGACTTCACCAGTTTCTGTATCGTAAATAACTGATCCATCTAAAGTGTATTTAGGAGTGACCACGTCACCATTTCTAAAGGCAACTGTCTCATCATGATCTGCAGAGAGTAAATCATTACCCATCAATACATAGTCAGTTGTATCAATTCCTAATAAGTGAAGGGTAGTTGGCAAGATATCAACTTGTCCACCAAATGTATCGAATACTTCCCCGTTGCCAGTACCAGGAATATGGTAAATGGCAGGAACTCTTTGCATCATAGAATTGTCATAACCTGACCATTCATCAGGATTTTCGCCTAACAATGGGGCCAATGTTTCGTTACGTGCGTTTGAAATACCATAATGATCTCCGTATAAAATGATCATTGAGTTATCGTATAATCCTGATTCTTTCAAATAGTTGAAGAACTCTTCAACCGCTTGATCTAAATAATGAGCTGTGACAAAGTAATTATCGATTGTATTGTCACCAGTTGTTGCAGCTGGTATATCAGCATTCGCTTCATCTAAAGGATAAGGGAAGTGATTAGATACAGTGATAAATTTACTGTAAAACGGTTGTGGCAATTGTTCTAGATATTGGATCGATTCTTGGAAGAATATTTTATCTTTCATTCCATATTCCAATGTATTTTCTTCAGTGAACGTATAGTATTCGTCATCGAAGAAATAATCGATTCCCATAGATTTATACGTGTCATCACGGTTCCAGAATGAACCTACATTTCCATGGAACATAGCGGAAGTATAGTCCTCTTCGGAACGCAAGATTTGAGAAGCTGATTGGAAAGTGTTTATAGAACCATATTGTGTAAATGCTCCACCTTGAGAAGAGCCAAACAATGAATTCTCTAATAACATTTCTGAATCAGCTGTTTTACCTTGTCCTACTTGATGGAAGAAGTTCTCAAAACTGTAACTGTCTTCGTTATCAAAAAGACTGTTGATAAACGGTGTTACTTCATGCATTTCACCATTCTCATCTTCCAATTGGTAATTGATCAAAAATTGTTGGAAACTTTCTAAGTGGATATAGATCACATTTCTATCTTTAGCAATTCCAAACATTTCACTGTTTGGTTCAGCATTGTGCTCATTGACATAAGATAGAACAGATTCCATATCCGATTCATCAGCACTTGCTTTGATTTGATTCGATTGAGCTGTTTGATAACCATCATAAGCGGTAAAGAAGTTGATTCCCAGGTATTTCACAATATAATTCCGGTCGAATGTACGCAAAAGCAATTGTGGACGGTCGCTTTCAGCTAAAGCTAAATTTCCAGCAAATAATGTTACACCTAAAGTAGTCATTGCGACGGCATAGCGTTTCAGTATTGGACGGTTATCCATTTGAATACCGATTTTTTTATTGAACATCACAAAAATCAGGACAACAAAATCTAACCAATAAAGAAGATCTTGAGGGCGGAACAAAGCAAAAGCACTGGCGCCTATCCCGTTGGCTACTTTACCGGCACCCAACATGGTAGAAATCGTTAAGAAATCACTGAATTCACGGTAATAAAGGACGTTTGCATACAATAACATGCTCGTTAAGAAATAAACAACGAATAAGGCAGTATAAGCTTTCTTAGACTTGGAAAAGTAAAGGGCGATAGAAAATAACAAGACTGTGGTCGCGATAGGATTAATGAATAAGATGAATTCCTGCATCAATCCTTCTACACCTAACTCAAATTCGATCTGGTAAACTAAATAAGTTTTTAGCCAGAAGAGAATGACAGCAAAAGTGAAAAAGCCCAGTCGTTTAGAAAGTAATTGTTTTAATTTTGACACGGTGTTGCCTCCTTTTTGAAAATGCCTCAAACATAAATGTACATTTTCAATAAAATCAAGTACTGAACTCCTTGATTTTTCTGTTTTTTTTAGATCTTACATCAACAAATATTTTACAATTAATACACAATATAGTCAATTAAAAGTAGAAAAGTTGAGACTTTAGTAGTGTAGAAAAGTTGAGACTTTAGTAGTATGATAAATCTTTTGGGAACAAGCTTCACAGAAGAATGTTAAAATTTGGTAAACAACCTGTTATAAACGCATAAAAAATGACATTAGAATAGACTTAAACTTGTATCTATAATAAGTTATAATAGTGCTGATAAAAAGGAGGCTTCTGCTTAAAGTGATTTTTTTACAAGAACTATATGATATTACAGAAGTCTTGGCCGGCGATTGGATCAATCATTTCTATTTGATTGAACTGATTTTTTTCAGTTTAGATCGTTCGTTGCTCTACTTCATAGTTTGGTTGATGTGTCGATTTCTTTATTTAAGGTTCCATCAAGATCGTTGGCCAGTTAAAAAAATGCGCCGAGAAGTGATATTAAATGTCTTTGTCTTTTATATTCTCTTATTGATCCATTTAACTGTTTTCCGTGGGGAAACGACCTTATCGTCTGTGTCGATTCATTTGCAGCCTTTGAGCGTGATCAATTGGGTTCCTTTTGTAGAGACGATCAAGTTAACCAATGGTCTGTCAATGTTTTCTTATTATTATAATCTCTATGGAAATATTCTCTGGTTTGTGCCCATGGGATTTGGAGCAGCTTATCTATTAAGTAAAAAGCATTCTTTTTTTCGAACGCTCTCTATTGGATTTTTAGTCTCACTATCTATTGAAGTACTGCAGTTTTTCTTTGATACAGGTATTCCGGATATCGATGATTTGATTTTTAATACTGTTGGAACGCTTATTGGAATTGGTTTATTTCATGCTATCCAGTGGATACGAAAGAAAAGAAAATATGAAAAAAAGAATCGAGTTTAAAAAAGTAACTTGAGGTTTAAATAAGTACTTTAAGTTATACTTTGCATAAGAGAAGAAGTATATTAACTGGAATGAGGTTTATGAGTGAAAACATTACAATTAAAACAAAAAGCTGTTCAACGAGTATTGAAAGGCAACCCATTATTGATCAATGAAGACTTTGTAGAGCCATTGAATGAAAAAGAGGGCACACTTGTCAAGTTAAGCGATCAAAATAATCGCTTTGTGGCAACGGCTTATCTGGCAACACAAAATAAAGGAAATGGCTGGGTGTTAACATTGAATCCTAATGAAGTCATTACTGAAAATTTTTACGCGCGCTTATTTTTACAAGCTGCTGAGGTGAGAGAAGCACTAAAAGCGGATGATACAACGACAGCTTATCGTTTCTTTAATGGAGAAGGGGATGGCTTAGGCGGATTGACCATTGATGTATATGAAGAATACTACGTCTTTTCTTGGTACAGCGAAGGTATCTTTGAACACCAACAAGCAATTTATCGAGCTTTCCAACAAGCAGTTCCTGAAGCAAAAGGGATCTATCAAAAATTCCGTTACAAGCGTCCAGACGGTCTATTATCAGAATTTGTTTCCGGTCAAGAAGCTCCAGAACCATTGATCATTCAAGAAAACGGAATCCATTATGCGACTTATTTAGATGATGGACTGATGACAGGGATTTTTCTTGATCAGCGTCATGTCCGCAACAGTCTGATGGAAAAATATTCTGTTGGCAGAAGGGTGTTAAATACTTTTAGCTACACTGGTGCTTTTTCAGTTGCAGCAGCTCTTGGAGGAGCTGTTGAGACCGTTAGTGTGGATTTAGCGAAGCGCAGTTTACCTAAAACGGAAGAACAGTTTACTGTAAACGGGTTAAGCTTGGAAAACCATAAAATTCGTGTGATGGATGTATTTGATTATTTCAAATATGCTGTCCGTAAAAAACTGGTCTTCGATACTATAGTGGTCGATCCACCCAGCTTTGCCCGTTCGAAAAAAAGAACGTTCAGTGTAGCGAAAAATTATACAGCGTTGTTAGAAGATATCATTGATATTACGAGTGACGGCGGTACAATCATTGCATCTACAAACTCTGCTGCAGTATCTACCAAACGTTTTGAGTCCTTTATCAATGAAGCCTTTAAGAATAAAGAATCACGGTATAGAATTCTGGAAAAGCATACTCTTCCAGAAGATTTTAAAGTCAATCCACATTTTAAAGAAGGCAATTACTTGAAAGTGTACATTATCCAAAAAGGTTGATTATTTTATAGAAAGAAGTTTTTAGGATGGGAAAGAAAGCAAAAATTCAAAAAACAAATGCAATTCGACTACTTGAAAAGAATGCTGTTTCTTTTCAAGTGCATACTTTTCCGTGGAGTGAAGATCACTTAAGCGCGAAAGATGCGATGGAAAAATTATCAGTCCCTAAAGAACAACTTTTTAAAACACTGGTCACGGTAGGAGATAAGACAGGAGTAGTGATAGCTGTCATTCCAGGAACTAGTGAACTTGATTTAAAAGCGTTGGCTAAAGCAAGCGGGAATAAAAAAATCGACATGCTTCATATGAATGATTTGCTGGCTACCACGGGCTATATACGAGGCGGTTGTTCGCCAATAGGCATGAAAAAGGATTTTCCTACTTATTTATCTATTCTAGCTGAAGATATGGAGAGCATCATTGTTTCAGCAGGGAAAAGAGGTATGCAAGTAGAATTAACGCCAAGTGATTTAAAGTCTATTACAAATGGAGTGTTTGCTGAAATTGAAGCAGTAAATCCATAAAGAGAACACGCAAAAAAGAACTCTAAAGGAGCGGTTGTCCAGCAATCGCTCCTTTAGAGTTCTTTTTAATAATGACTTACATAACGCTTCTTTTTATTCATTTGAACACAGTTGTAAACAAAGGTTGCTGTATGAAGAAAGAAGATAATGGTTGAATACCCTATCAGTAAAAGTATAAAATTATCAGTTGGAATATTTAGTTCGTCATAGAGTATACCTGAAAAGAAGAACACAAAAATCACTGTTACAAAAGTTGTCAGAGAAGGCAGCCATAATAATACACTATTTTTTATGGCAGATTTCCTCTCTTTTCCGACAAAAAAAGAGCCGGCAAATAGCAAAGTTAATGTAAGACTTAGAAAGATAAAAACCGCTTGAAAAGAAGACCAATAAAGACTGTAGATAGGGTGCATCGTCATTATCCTTTCCGAATAGAAGTATTTTATATGTAAATCTTAATGTAAGCGTACACTACGAAAAGCAATAAAGAAATAGCCAAGAGAGAATGTTAAACAAACCTTTAGATTTGGAGGGAAATATGAAACAAATCTAAAGTTTGCTGGACTATTCGTTTGTAAGAGTGACAATAATGAAATGGGGTTTATTATTGATGCGTAAGGGGAAGAGACTATTCCCAATTCCACGGCTGACAACTAATTTTTGGTCAGGATTTTGAGAAGCAGGGTAAATCCCTGATGTGTATGTGGGAAAGAAACCTTGTCCTGGAGCAAATAAGGGACCTATGATCGGCAAACGAATTTGCCCTCCGTGAGCATGACCGCTAAAAATAATATCCGGTTGTATAGCTGGATTATCGGTTAGATAGGATTCAAAATATTCTGGATGGTGTGCCAATACTAAAGTGGGTAATCTGGTAGTGTCGTGCGTCATTGGTAGCTCTGACATCATTTCTCCATCTTTCAAACCAACGATGGCTAAAGATTCTTCGTGAACAGTAACTACGTTTGTTTCATTTTCCAGCAGAACGACGCCATTTTGGACCATAACCTCATTCCATTCTTCCAATTGGCCGCTTGAAGTTTCGTGGTTTCCAGACACCGAGTAAGTAGGGGCTATTTGAGACAACTCAGCTACTAATTCGGCTAACGGAGTAGTGGCTATATCTGCCGATCGATCCATCAAATCACCCGTTAAGAAAATCAAATCAGGCTCAGCTTTTTTCGTTTCTGCAATCAACACAGCAGGATCGATCCGACTTCTCGGAAAATGGATATCTGATAGGTGAACGATCTTTAACTGATCGAGTTCTTTCGGAAGTTCAGGTAATTCAATGAAGAGCTGTTCAACTTCTAGAGTACGATTCTCACGATAACCATGAAGCATTACCAGCAAAAACAGAAAGAAGAAACAAAGTAAACCAATGAGTAGTTTTTTCAAGAAGACACCTCCGTTGGACGAAATGTAAAAAAAGACGGGAAAAATCTCCCGTCCGATTCAGATATTATTGCTGTGATGAGCTAGGTAAAGAAGCGATTTTTTGATCGTCCATAAAATAATCCCTGATATCCATCCAGTTGTATACTCGTTCATAGGAGCAAGGGTCTTGATTGAGAGAGTTGGTGTACAACAGCCCAGTACCAGAAAAACGATCCAATTGACGAATAGAATCGTCAATCAGGTAATCAGCATGAATAATGCTTTTTTCTCCACAAAAAACAAAGTGTTGGGGATTTAGAAAATCAAAGTGTTCTAATAACCATTCATATTTTGCTTTGAATGTATTAGGAACATCCATAGCAGCTGTTGCGATGTATAGGTCGTAATGTTCATTCAACTCGCGTAAAACTTTTTGAGCATCTTTCATTACAGGAATTTTTCTGAAAAAATCATACGTATTGATGAGAGGATAAAGTTCTTTAATGACATTTACAATATCAAAATCAGGGTGCTGAGCAATGTAATCTTCTGTAGACTCAAACGTTACTTGATATTCTTTCTTGTACAATTCTATAAAACTCACTTCCATGTCAGCCAATACTTGGTCCATGTCGATCGCAATACGTTTTTTCATAGTGACAAAATCCTTTCAAATGAAGAGTTATTTTCAGATAGTGTTTTAAAGTTGTATATCGGAGTTAAACCAGGCACTACGTACCCTGTTCTAGTAGAGCTACGGTCGGTAGACACTCGAGAAAAAGATAAAATCAATTGAGGAAAAAAAGCGTCCTTATTTGATTTTCCTATTTTCTTGTCGTGTCTCCCAAGCGACCTACGCATCCTGTAGTTGAGCTTCGGTCGCTTGACTTTCGGGAAAAATCATTCTCTTTTTTGAGGATAAAAAGCATCCTCTAAAAAGAGAATAGATTTTCCCTTCAAGTCAAACCAGCGACTTACGCATCCTGATAGTAGAGCTGCGAGGCCTAGCAATTTTGCAAAAAAGATAAATTATATTTGGGACTGAGAAACGCCCCAATCATAATTTCCTATTTTTGCGTCATTGCTCCCGTGGCCTCTCCGCATCCTGTGCGGCGTGTTTTCCGGCTATTCTTCCGGTTATAAATGCACCTGTGATGTTGTACCCTCCAGTGTATCCGTTGTAATCTAGAAATTCGCCGCTGAAATAAAGTCCTTGGGTTAATTTGCTCTCCATGGTTTTAGGGTTCACTTCTTTTGTATTCACGCCTCCGCCTGTAACAAAAGCTTTTTCAATAGGCAGCGAACCATTGACTTGGAAACGAAAATCTTTTAAAAATTCCACAAAAAGGTCCAGCTGTTGAACCGTTAGTTGTTTTAAAGGTGTATTTTCTTCAACATTCAGTCGTCCTAATCCAAATAACAAGAAACGTTCAGGAACAAAGCCTTTTAAGGCATTTTTAACTGCTTTGTCTCCGTCAGTTTTAATCAATTTTTGCAAGTGTTGTTTTAATTCATGAGCGGTAGTTTGCGGCACTGAATCGATCGTCATTGTCACCGATTCTGTTTTGTCTCGTTTCAATGTTTGGTGAACAAACATGGAGCAGCGCAATACAGCTGGACCAGAAACACCAAAGTGGGTAAAAATCATATCCATTTGATGTGAGACAACGTTTTTCCCTTTTTTATTGAGAACACTTAAATTTATGTCTCGTAAAGAAAGACCTTGTAAAGTGCGGTCTTGGATAAACGGTTCAGCAGAAGTCACGGGTGACTCTGTCGGATACAATTCTTTTATCGTATGCCCAGCTTTTTTAGCCCATTTGTAACCATCTCCGGTTGAACCTGTTCGAGGCATCGCTTTTCCACCGACTGATAAAACGACTGATGAGGCCGTTAACGTCCGTCCATCTTTCAACAAGACACCTTTTACTTTATTGTCTTCATATAAGACTGTTTCCACAGGAGCATCGGTATACACTTGGATATTTAAGCGATCCATGATTTTAATCAATGTCTCTAAAATCGTTCTAGCTTTATCCGTAGTTGGAAACATACGGCCATGATCTTCTTCTTTTAAGGCTACACCGTTAGAGCGGAAAAAATCCATAATGTCATAATTATCGTATTGTGCAAATGCACTATACAAGAAACGTCCGTTACCAGGAATGTGTGCGATAATTTCTTCTTTATCGCGGTTATTGGTAACATTGCAACGTCCATTTCCAGTTACTAACAGTTTTCTTCCTAATGTTTTGTTTTTTTCGACCAATATGACTTTAACGCCATTTTCAGCAGCAGAGATAGCAGCCATCATACCACTTGTTCCTCCACCGACTACAATTACAGTTGCATCCATTTGTTTAACTCCTTAATTACTAGTTGCTAGTCTTTTTTAGTAGTTTTATTTTAGCACATTTAAGCCCTGTTCACCTAAATTAGTCCATAATCCGCTTTTATCTGTGAAAATAGATGAAATTCCCTAAAGAAAGTATGAGAAAACAGGAGGAAAGATTTTATTTAAGCTCACTTATTGTTAATATGTAGTGTAATGATTTAATCAAGAATTTAATAGAGAGTGGACGGATGAAGATGAGCTATTTTAGAAAGCTCCCTGTAACAATAGGGAAAGAAAGGCAATCAGGATTGCCTAAAGAATTAAAAACGATGGATCTGATTTTATTAGGTTTAGGAGCCATTGTTGGGACGGGGATTTTTGTCATCACCGGAACAGCTAGTGCGGTAACTGCAGGACCGGCTTTAATTATTTCGTTCATTATTGCAGCTTTTTCTTGTGCACTAAGCGCATTGTGTTTTGCTGAATTTGCTTCAAGAATGCCGGTATCTGGAGGAGCCTATTCTTATGGGTACGCTATTTTTGGTGAAATTGTCGGCTGGCTTGTCGGTTGGTTGATGCTGTGTCAATATTTATTGGCGTGTGCTTCTGTAGCTTCAGGGTGGTCCGGGTATTTGAATGGATTTTTAACAGGTCTAGGTATTGGGCTGCCTTCTGCTTTGCGAGCTTCTTACAATGCAGCAAATGGTACTTATATTGATTTGATCGCTGTTTTAGTAACGCTTATCGTCAGCTATTTAGTTATGCAAGGAGCTAAAAAAGCTCTTCGTTTGAACAGTATGATGGTGTATGTGAAATTTGGATTGATTGCATTATTTTTAGTGGTTGGTGTGTTTTATGTTAAACCGGAAAATTGGACACCGTTTGCACCTTTTGGTTTAGATGGTATTATTGAAGGAGCAGCCATTGTATTTTTTGCTTTTCTGGGATTTGATGCTGTCAGTACGGCTGCAGAAGAAACAAAAGATCCACAAAAAAGTATGCCTCGAGGAATTATTGGTTCTTTAGGAATTGCAACAGTTTTATATATTTTAGTAACCTTGGTATTGACGGGTGTCGTGCCATTTGCGAATCTGGATGTTCGTGATCCTGTATCATTTGCCATGCGTTTTATCGGACAGGATTTTGTGGCTGGAATGATTTCTGTGGGAGCCATCTTAACGCTACTGACGGTTCTTATTTCTATGATGTATGGACTAGGCAGATTGATATTCGCGATTAGCAGAGATGGATTGCTGCCTGAATTTTTAAGTGAAATAGACGAGAAAAACCATACGCCTAAAAAAGCGACCATGGTTGCTGGTGTCATTACAGCTGTTTTATCGGGAGTTGTTCCTCTAGGGAAATTGGCTGAATTGACAAATATTGTAACGTTGATGGTATTTGTGATCATGGCTGCGGGAATCATCAAATTAAGAAAAGAACATGGACAACCTGAAAAAGGGGAGTTTCGAGTCCCACTAGTTCCGGCATTGCCAATACTGTCTATTCTGGTTTGTATTTATTTAATGGTACAGTTGTCGTGGACCGTTTGGGTGTCTTTCCTAGTTTGGTTGATAATTGGGATCGTTATTTACATGGTGTATGGTTATAAACATAGTAAAATGAATACAAAAAAATAATGCTTCTATCAAACAAAGAGAATAGTTAAGCCTTTATAAATATGAAGGTCTAACTATTCTTTAAATGCTTTTTTTTGTTAAACTGTACGGGTATCTATATTAAATAGTAAAAACTGAAAAAACAAATTAGTTAGAAAGTGTGGAGAAAATGGCTTTTGTTAAAATAAAAGATGAGTACAAACGCTATAAAATGGGAGAAACGATTGTTGCTGCGAATGATGGAGTTACCTTTGAGATTGAAGAAGGTGAGTTCGCAGTCATCGTAGGACCAAGTGGTGCTGGAAAAACAACGGTATTGAATATTTTAGGTGGAATGGATACGGCTGATGAAGGTTTGGTTGAAATTGATGGAATAGACATTTCCGATTTTAACGACAAACAGTTGATTCGCTATCGCCGTGAATCAATAGGTTTTGTCTTCCAATCCTATAACTTAGTGCCTAATTTAACGGCAAAAGAAAACGTGGAATTGGCTTCTGAAATTTCTGTCGATGCATTGGATCCTGAAAAAGTACTTCAAGAAGTGGGATTGGGTCATCGAATGAACAATTTCCCAGCACAATTATCTGGTGGAGAACAACAACGTGTAGCGATCGCAAGAGCTCTGGCTAAACAGCCGAAGTTATTGCTTTGTGATGAACCTACTGGTGCTTTAGATTATGAAACAGGGAAACAAGTATTGAAGTTGTTGAAAGACACTTGTGAAAACTATGGTACGACCGTTATTGTGATTACTCATAATCAAGCGATCACACCGATTGCAGATCGTACCATCGAAATCAATAATGCCAAAGTACGCAAAGTTACACTGAATCCTAATCCTAAATCTGTAGCAGAGATAGAATGGTAGAGGTGAGACTTTGAAGAAAAAAACATTATGGAAAGATATTTTTCGTGAAATAGCGAAATCAAAAATGCGATTTTTATCGATTTTTTTGATTATTTTGCTTGGCGTGGCTTTTTACTCAGGAATTAAGGCTACCAGCCCCGATATGATAGACACCGCTGATACTTATTATAAAGAAAATAATTTAATGGATGTAAAAGTCCTTTCAACGTACGGACTGACAGAAGACGATATTGAGTTATTGAAAGATATCGAAGGGGCTTCTGTTGAAGCTGTTTATACGCAAGACGTGATACTGGAAGGGACAGATTTGGTCACAAAAATTGTGAGTACTTCGAATGCTGACCAACCAGATATCAATCAGCCTGTCTTAGTTGATGGCAGACTTCCTGAAAATTCAGGTGAAATAGTTCTGGATGCGAAAAGCGCGTATACAGAAGAGTATTCGATTGGTGATACGATAACGTTTAAAACAGATGATGATTCAATCAACTTAGAAGATTCTTTTACTGGTGTAACGTATGAAGTTGTTGGATTTGCCCATTCCCCTCAATTTATTGAAAATAACGCTAGAGGGAACACTTCTATTGGATCAGGGACTCTTGATGGGTTTGCTTTTATTCCTCAAGATGATTTCAATCTGGAGGTTTACACAGAAGCTTATTTAACTTTTTCAAGTGCTGAAGCTCTTCAATCTTATTCCGATAATTATGAGACGGAAGTTGAAAAAAAACAATCCGCTATTGAAGCTGCATTAAGCAATCGTCCTGAAGAGCGAAGAAAAGAGATTCAAAAACGCATTCAAGACGAGATAGATAAAGGACAAGCTGAAATCGATGATGGACGTACTGAAATTGAAGAAGGTCAGCAAGCTTTAGCAGATGCCGAAACCCAGCTGGCTAATGCCCGTGCTGAACTAGATCAAGGATGGCAAGAATACAATGACGGTGTAGCGACATTTGAAACCGAAATTGCCAATGGTCAAGCAACGATCGATCAAAAGACTCAAGAATTAGAAAATTCACGTATCGAAATTGTGAATGGAAAAGCAGAATTGGAGGCAGCGCAAGAAGAACTAGACAATTCAAAAGCTGCTCTGGAACAAGAAAGAGCATCTGGCGAAACACAGATAGCGAATGGTACGGCAGTTCTTCAAAATGCTCGTGAAACAGTTACAGTTACGATTCCTAGTGAAACGATTCCCTCTGATGAACAGAATACCTTGGTAAGTGGGGCTCAAGCCATTAGTCCAGAGATAAGCGGATTAGTGAGTGGTTATTTGGCAGGTACAGTTCCTGCTCAAACAGTTCTTTCAACTATTGAAGAAGTAGAAGCTGGTTTGCCAACGGATGAAGCTGATGAGAACGCTGCTGGTATTCAAGCGTGGATCGAAACGGCTCGCACCGTGATTCAGATACCAGGTATGAATGTGCCTTTAGATCGACAAGTACAAGTAACGGAACAACTGAATGCTATGGAAGTAGAGTTGGGAGAAATGATGACCAATTACTACGATGGTGTGGTTCCGCCTGTAAATGCACTTGAAGCATTGAATACGACAGAATCCAGACTACTTTTAATTCGTGAGCAGTTAGACAATTATCAAGCCGAGTTAACTGCAGGACAGCAACAGATTGATCAACAACGAGCGCAACTTGAGGCAGCAGAAAGTCAAATCGCTGAAGGCAGAGCTGCTTTGGAAGAAGCTCAAAATGAATTGGATCAACAAAAAGAAAACGGCGAAATGGAATTGCAAGAAGCTCAAGCCGAGCTAGAACAAGGCGAAGCTGAATACGAAGATGCAGTTGCAGAATTTCAAACAGAAAAAAGAGATGCTGAAGCTGAAATCGAAGATGCTGAGGCTGAACTAGCTAAAGGGCAAAGAGAACTAGATAAAGCCAAAACAGAATTGGAAGATGTTACGCTGCCTGAATATTATGTGTTGGATCGGAATACAAATCCAGGATATGCAGAGTTTAATGATAATGCAGAACGGATCGCTTCCATTGCACAAATATTCCCAGTATTTTTCTTCCTTATCGCAGCGCTTGTTTCATTGACTACGATGACTAGAATGGTAGATGAACAACGCACACAAATTGGAACGTTAAAAGCTTTAGGGTATACCAACTGGGATATCTCAAAGAAATTCCTCGTTTACGCCTCACTAGCTAGTTTGACAGGTGCGGTGATTGGTTTACTTGTTGGCTTCCATTTGTTCCCGACGGTGATTATCAATGCGTACGGATCTTTGTACAATTTGACGTCTGTTCAAATCGGCTATTACTGGGAAGACGTTATCGTTTCCTTGATCATCGCTTTCCTATGTACCGGCTTAACAGCTTTAATAGCCGTTCGTGTTTCTCTAAAAAGTAATGCCGCCAATTTGATGCGTCCTAAAGCGCCAAAAGTTGGAAAAAGAATCTTGTTAGAACGCATTCCATTTATTTGGAATAGATTTACTTTTACACAAAAAATTACCGCTCGGAATATTTTCCGCTACAAGCGCAGAATGTTGATGACAGTTGCTGGTATTTCTGGATGTACAGCCTTGTTGTTAACTGGATTTGGATTATCGGATTCGATTTCAGATGTTGGTACTCTACAATATGGAAAAATCAACCAATACGATTCGATTGTGGCCTTGAATACGGATGCAACGGACTTTGAAAAAGAAGAATACGCCCAATTGATTGAAAATACTTCTGAATTAGAATCAGGATTGAAAGTGTATCAAGAAATTTACACTGCCGCAGAAGAAGGCGTCAATCCTCAAGATGTGACGATTTTTGTCCCAGAAACAACGGAGAACTTAGATGCATTTGTTACACTGACAAATCGTACTTCAGATGAACATTACGTTTTGTCAGATGATGGAGCTGTTGTCAGTGAAAAGCTTGCTGAGTTGTTTGACTTGCAAATAGGAGACACGTTGACATTGGAAGATGCAGACAATCAGGAAATCAGTGTCACAGTCGAACAGATTACTGAAAATTACTTGCAGCATTTTGTTTATCTTTCACCAGCTTACTATGAGTCAGCGGTAGGAGAAATTCCTGAAGCCAACACTCATTTATTGAGTTTTGATGAGTCGCAAAATTGGGAAGATGAATTTGGCCAACAACTGACACAATTAGATGCGGTCGTTGGGGTAACCTTTACCAGTTTTATTAGCGAAGCTTTCAAAGATACCTTGGAAAGCTTAGTTATTGTAACGATTGTTTTAGTTGTCTCGGCTGCTTTACTGGCATTTGTCGTATTGTATAATTTGACGAATATCAATGTATCTGAACGCATTCGTGAATTGTCCACGATCAAAGTCCTTGGTTTTTATGATAAAGAAGTGACCATGTATGTGTACCGTGAAAACTTCCTCTTAACGTTGATGGGAACAGCAGTCGGATTATTGTTGGGATTGTTATTGCATGGGTTTGTATTGAATACAGCTGAATTAGATATTATGATGTTCAGTCCGGTCATTGCGGTATCCAGTTATATTTATTCCGCGTTATTAACGATTTTATTTTCTACCATCGTTATGCTCTTCATGCATGTCAAATTAAAAAATGTAGATATGCTGGAAGCTTTAAAAACAGTAGAATAGAAGATGATTACAAAAGAGGCAGTTGCTTGATCCATAAGCGGCTGCCTTTTTTGTGGTTTGCCAACTTTTTGAAATTGACAAATAAAAATTAACCGTCTTTTAATTTTGAACCTTGTAGAAATTTATTTAGGAATATGGAGGATTACTTGCATCATCAAAGAGCTATGCTGGATGATGAAATGATGAAGTAACGGAGTCTTAACATCATTGAGCACCGCTGAGTGATGATGAACATTTTTTTGCAAACAGTGAGAAAGGGTACTAATAAGGTGCTCAACTACCATACTGTGCTTTTAAACAGTGAGAAAGGGTACTAATAAGGTGCTCAACTACCATACTGTGCTTTTAAACGGTGAGATATGGTACTAATAAAGTGCTCAACTACCATACTGTGTTTGCATACTGCTCATTAAATGAATCATCTGGTATAATGAAAATGAACTTATAGACAACGATATTTTCTCAAGTTAGTTATCTTTACCCTGTAGAAAAGGAAGTGACTGCAGTGTCCCTTTGTTTACGTACATTAAAAATAGCTCTTTCAACCGTAGTCGCAATTTTTATAGCCGATTTTCTTCAATTGGATTCTAGTATATCTGCTGGAATTATTGCCATATTAAGTGTGCTGGACACACGGAAAACTTCATTTGAAATTGCTGTTCAAAGAGTCATATCCACTCTATTAGCCTTAGGAATAGCTACAGTGCTCTTCCAATTATTTGGTTTTTCAACGCTGGTTTTTGGATTGTATTTGCTTCTTTACGTCCCCAGCGCTTACAAATTAAACGTCCAATCTGGGATTGCTCCTTGTTCAGTATTGGTTACTCATTTATTGATTGCTGAAAGCACGTCGTCAGGTTTATTACTAAATGAATTACTATTGATGTTGATCGGTGCTGGAATGGCCTTATTGGTCAATTTATACATGCCTTCTAAAGCAGATAAAATCACTGATATTCGAAATAAAGTAGAAGAACAAATGCAAAAGATCTTATATCAAATTGATGGCTGTTTACAAAACGGAATCCAAACAGATATTTCAGATACTGAATTGAGAACATTGGATCAATTATTGGAAGAAGGGATCCTATTAGCTCACAATGAAGCAGATAATCGCTTCATCAATCAATCGTATTACAGTATCCGCTATTTTGAGATGCGCAAAACACAAGCTAGGATATTAGAACAGATGCAGCACAATTTGAAACAAATCTCTATTCCTCTGCTGCAAAGTAAAATACTGGCTGGAATGTATTATTTAACGGCTGAAACATTGCATGAGTACAATCCTGGAATCAACCTATTGGAAGAGATCGATGAGCTGACACGTTACTTTAGAGAAAGCGATTTGCCGCAAACGAGAGAAGAATTTGAAAAAAGAGCGATATTATTTCAATTACTCAATGATTTTGAACGATTCCTTCTAATCAAGAAAGACTTTTTCGACGAATACCGCAATGAATTATTTACTCAAAACAGTAGTCTTTAGGTGCTGTGCGTATACAGTTCAAGTATAATATTATGTAAGAAGAGGAGTACAAAAAGGAGGAGTTTTTATGGAACGATTCCAAAAAATCCGTATGACATTTCTAGTAGCAGCAGTATTAGGCGTAACAGCTTGTGGGAGTCAATCAGGAGACCCAGAGGAGTCGAGTACTAACGAAAGCTCACAAAGTTCTTCTTCCGAAGCGGAAGAAAGCAGTGTATCTGAATCCAGCACACAGGAGCCAACAGAATCTATTTATACGACAAAAGACTTTTTTCCAAATACCGATAATCTTCATTATGAATACACAGGTGAAGGAATTGAGTATGCGGGTTTTTCTGAATCTACTGTTTACTCGACTGAAAACCGAAAACAATTTTCTCGCAATAATGGAGGAACTGAAGTTGCGGAGGTAATTGCTTTACAAGAGGATCAACTTGTTGTTCTTTATCATAAAGGAGAAGTTTATTATCGCGAAAATGCATTGGAAAAATCCAATGAGCCTATCGAAATACTGTTGCAAAGTCCATTTCAAGTAGGAGCCAGCTGGGAAATACCAGATGGACGCACTAAAACAATCACTGGACTTGAAGTACCTGTGACTACAGAGCTGGCTGAATATGAAACGTTGGAAGTGACGACTGAATGGGATAATGAATCAGCTGTAGTCGTGGACTATTATGCACCTGAAATTGGCTTAGTAAAAAGTGTCTTTACAGATGATGAAGGAAATGAAGTCATTACTGAAATTCAATCCATTACGGAAACTCCTTTTGAACAAACAATTCGCTTTTATTACCCTAACTTTGAATCAGAGCAAGTCGAATACGTCAATAAAACTGTTCAAATGAATACCAATGATAGTACGAAAGATGCAATAGAATCTGCTTACAAAGAAATTCCAGAAGGGTTAACACCTGTGTTATCTGAAAATGTTGACATCAATACACTATATTTGAACGATGATGGCAGAGTTTATGTAGATTTTTCACAAGAATTGATGGATGAAATGAATGCTGGGTCTTTAGTCGAACAGTTAATTGTAGAAAGTTTAGTAAATACCATTGGAAATTATTACGACGTAACGGAAGTGTATCTGACAGTAGCCGGAAAGCCGTATCAAACAGGACATATCGAGCAACAAGAAGGAGACTTTTTCCAAGTCGATGTAGAAGGGATACCAGAATTTCAATTAACGGAATAACGTCTAAATAATCATGAAAACAGTTTAACAGCTGCTCACCATAGTTCCCCTATCGTAAAAACTGTTCAATCAGAACACAAACTTCCAAAAACAATGAATCACTTATCGAGTGAATGAAAATTACTTTGCCAATAGGAATGATCCTCATTCTGATATTTCACAATTGATCCCTGCCATAGACCATAATTAAATCTGAAAGCGGTTGACCCAGAAAATGGTGTCAGCTGCTTTTTGAATATCCTAAATAATCAACAGACCAGACGAATTGAATAGTAAATATTTTCCGTTACAGTGCTGGAATTTCTCCAAAAAAGTTAGTAAAGCGCATTCTTTTGTGTAGCTGGAAAATATCTTTCGTTATCCTAAAAAAACTATTGATTAAATATTCTGAATATTCTATACTAAGGAGCATCAACAGTTTTCTTATTTGATTTTAATGTTTCTAATAAATTCTGAATAGATTGAAAACTAGTAGAAATACGGATAAAACGGGGGAGTTTCATAAATGAAAAAGAAATTATTGTTAGGACTTGCAGCTTTGTCTGTATTTGCAACAGCTTGTGGTGCTGGGGGCAGCACTGCGGATGGGGATACCATTAAATTAGGAGCAATGTTTGAAAAAACAGGTCCAGTTTCTGCTTATGGTTCAGCGGAATCGAACGGTGTAAAGTTAGCTGTTAAAGAAATCAATGAAGCTGGCGGTGTTTTAGGCAAACAACTTGAAATAGTTGAATACGATACTAAATCAGATAATACGGAAGCAACCAGTATTGCAACAAGACTGGCTACAGAAGATGGAGTAGTAGCTATTGTAGGACCGGCTACATCAGGAGCCGTTCAAGCAGCCACTCAACCTATCACCAGAGCTGAGGTCCCATTAATTACACCTTCGGGAACAGCGGATAACTTGACGGTGACAGAATCAGGAGATGTGCAGCCTTTTGTTTTCCGTACGTCTTTCCAAGACTCATTCCAAGGTGTGGCATTAGCCAACTTTGCAACAGAACAATTGCAATCCAAGAAAGCAGTGATCATTGGAGATAGTTCAAGTGATTATGCAGTAGGTTTGACGAATGCTTTTAAGGATACCTATAAAGGCGATATCGTTGCTGAAGAATACTTTACACAAGATGATACAGATTTTAGTGCGATCTTAACGAAAATCCAAAATCAAGATTTTGATGTCATCTATTTGCCAGCCTATTATGAACAAGCTGGGCTGATCTTGAAACAAGCTCGCGAAATGGGTATCGAACAACCTATTCTGGGTGGAGACGGCTTCAGCAACCAAGCTTTACTGGACTTGGCTGGCATAGAAAACGTGACAGATGTTTACTATTCAGCTCATTTCTCATTAGAAAATGAAGATGAACAAGTGCAAACTTTCATTGACAACTATACAGCCGAATACGATACGGCTCCAGACGCTTTCTCTGCTTTAGCCTATGATGCGGTATACCTAGTAGCTCAAGCACTAGAAGATGGTGGGGAAGCTACTCCAGAAGCTGTGACTGCTGCATTAGAAAGTATCGCTGATTTTGACGGAGTCACTGGAACCTTCTCAATAGATGAAAACCATAACCCTGTCAAATCAACTCTGATTATTGAAGTGCAACAAGGAAAAGAAGCAAGTACTGAAGAAATCCAACCATAAAAATAGGACATGTGAAAGGTGCGAAGCCACATACAAGCTTTGCACTTTTCCTTTTTTATCACCAAAACTATAGATTTAAAGAGAGGTGCCGAATGGATACATTTATTCAACAAATGATAAATGGCTTATCACTGGGAAGCATTTATGCGTTGATTGCGTTAGGTTACACGATGGTTTATGGAATTATTAAATTGATTAATTTTGCTCACGGCGATATATACATGGTAGGAGCGTTTGTTGGCTACACGATGATCAATTCATTTGGGATGGGATTTTTCCCAGCTCTTGTAACGGCGATGGCGTTAAGTGCGTTGTTAGGAGTATTGATTGAACGAATCGCCTATAAACCGCTTCGGAACGCTACCCGAATAGCAGTGCTGATCACAGCTATCGGAGTTTCTTATTTATTGCAAAATGGGATGCTGTATTTTTATGGTGCAGAAGTTCGAGCCTTTCCTCAAGTACTTGACAATACATTGTACAGCTTTGGAGGAATTCAGGTCAGTCAGATCCAATTGATGATTTTTGGAACGACGTTTATTTTGATGATTTTATTGCAGTTTATCGTTCAAAAAACAAAAATGGGAAAAGCGATGCGAGCAGTAAGTACAGATGCTTCAGCCGCTCAATTAATGGGAATCAATGTAGACAATACGATTTCATTTACCTTTTTCCTTGGCTCATCTTTAGCAGGAGCGGCAGGAGTGTTGGTTGGTTTGTACTACAATACTATTGATCCCATGATGGGTGTAGCTCCTGGTTTGAAAGCTTTCGTAGCAGCTGTTCTTGGAGGAATTGGAATTATCCCGGGAGCGATGATCGGCGGATTGACTATCGGAATCATTGAAACCATGGTCAGTGCATATGGGAATTCAATGATCCGAGATGCAGTGGTCTATGGAATTTTGATTCTGATTTTGATTATACGTCCTTCAGGTATCTTAGGGAAACATGTTAAAGAGAAAGTGTAGGTGGCAAAAATGAAATTAGTGAATAAAACAAATATCGGTTGGCTGATTTTAGCTGTTGCTGCCTTTTTGCTGCTGCAATTAGCTGTTTCAACTGGAATCATCAGTGCTTACTATGAAATTACGTTGGTCACTATTTTGATCAATGTGATATTAGCCGTTGGATTAAACTTGATCATCGGTTTTTCAGGACAGTTCTCGTTAGGTCATGCCGGGTTTATGGCGATTGGAGCCTACACTGCTGGAATCATCTCTAAATATTTCCCTCATTATGGAGGATTATTTCTAGGTATTATAGCAGGGATCATATTAACCAGTGTGGTTGCTTTGATCGTTGGGATTCCAACATTGCGATTAAAAGGAGATTATTTAGCGATTGCTACCTTGGGAGTAGCTGAAATCATTCGGATTGCGATCGTAAACATGCAAGGGATCACAAATGGGGCGGCTGGATTAAGTGGGATACCTTATTTAGCTAAATGGCCTTTGATATATGTATTTGCCGTATTAACGATTTTGATTGTTGTCAATTATACGCGAAGCAGTCCTGGACGAGCTACGATCTCGATTCGTGAAGATGAGATTGCTGCTGAATCGATGGGGATCAACACAACAAAATACAAGACGATCGCTTTTGTTTTAGGAGCTGCAACTGCTGCTATCGGTGGAGCATTACATGCATCTTATTTCAGTGTTATCCGACCGGGAGATTTTACATTCAATAAATCCATTGATATTTTAATCATTGTGGTTTTTGGCGGTATTGGAAGTGTGACTGGATCAGTTATTGCAGCAATTATTCTAGGTATTTTAAATGTATTTTTACAACCATTCGGTTCACTGCGTATGATTATCTACGCACTAGCTTTGATCATTATCATGATTTTCAAACCCTCTGGATTACTAGGAAATCAAGAATTTACAGTATCAGGAATACTCCGCCTCTTTGGCCGTAAATCCACTACACAAGAGGAGGGCAAATAATGAGTTTATTAGAAGTGAAAAAATTAACCAAAAATTTTGGCGGGCTTTCTGCCGTATCGAATGTCAATTTGGAACTGAACAGCAATGAATTAGTTGGCTTGATCGGTCCTAATGGCGCTGGGAAAACGACCCTTTTTAATTTGTTAACGGGTGTTTATGAGCCTTCAGAGGGGACGATCGATATTGAAACAGATGGTCAAAAGAAATCCGTCATTGGGAAAAAAACGTTTACCATCACAGATATGGGTTTTGGAAGAACTTTCCAAAACATTCGCCTGTTTAAAGATTTAACGGTACTGGATAATGTATTGATCGCGATGCACTCAAAAAGTAAAGTGGGAACGATAAAAAGTATATTGCGTTTCCCAAGCTATTATGCTTCAGAAAAAAAGATGAAACAAGAAGCGATTGAATTGTTAAAAATCTTTAGTTTGGAAAATAAAGTAACTGAATTCGCTAAAAACCTGCCTTATGGGGAACAAAGAAGGCTGGAAATTGTGCGAGCACTGGCTACCCGACCTAAAGTATTGTTTTTAGACGAACCGGCTGCAGGGATGAATCCTCAAGAAACGGCAGATCTTACAGCTTTGATTCGTCAGATTCAAAAAGATTTCGAGATTACAATTTTACTGATTGAACACGATATGTCTTTGGTCATGAATGTTTGCGAACGTATTTATGTATTGGAATACGGTCGTATGATTGCCCATGGGACACCGGAAGAGATCAAAGCAAATGACCAAGTGATTAAAGCTTATTTAGGTGGTGAGTAAATGCTGGAAGTAAAAGATTTAACAGTCCATTATGGAGTTATCGAAGCTATTCGAAATGTAACGTTTAGTGTGAATGAAGGCGAGATCGTATCTTTGATTGGGGCAAACGGGGCAGGGAAATCAACGATTCTAAAAGCTATTTCTGGATTGCACCAACCTAGTCATGGAGAAATTCTCTACGAAGGAACAGCTATTACGAAAGAAACACCTAAAAAAATCGTAGAAAAAGGCATCTCTCAAGTACCAGAGGGGCGACACATTTTTAGCGGGATGACCGTTATGGAAAATTTGGAAATGGGAGCTTTTCTCAGAAAAGATAGAGCAGAAGTACAAAATGATTTAGACAATGTCTTCAGTCGTTTCCCTATATTGAAAGAACGGATGAAGCAAGATGCAGCTACTTTGTCTGGAGGAGAACAACAAATGGTGGCAATGGGACGAGCTTTAATGAGCCGACCAAGGTTATTGCTCCTAGATGAACCTTCTATGGGATTGGCACCCATATTGATCAAAGAAATTTTTCATATCATTGAAGAGATCAACCAAACGGGTACGACTGTACTCTTGATCGAACAAAATGCTAAAATGGCTTTAAAGATAGCAAATAGAGGTTACGTATTAGAGACCGGCAATGTGGTTCAAACAGGGACAGGAAAAGAATTGCTAGAAAGTGATGTTATTCAAAAAGCTTACTTGGGAGGTTAAAAGATGTTAGTGAAAGATTACATGACAACCGAAGTTATTACTGCTGCAGAAGATACTAAAGTATTAGAAGCGTTGGATTTAATGAAGGAGAATGATTTTCACCGGTTGCCGATCGTCAAAAATGGCCGTATGATAGGATTGATCACTGAAGAGATCATTAGTGATAATTCCCCCTCAACAGCCACTTCTTTAAGTATCCATGAGTTGAATTACCTACTGACGAAAACGACTGTTGGAGATATCATGTGCAGTAAAGTACCGACTATTGGTCCAGAAGATTTACTGGAAGAAGCTGCCAGCAGAATGAGGGATTTAAAAGTCGGCGTATTGCCGGTAGTCCAAAATGAAAATCAACTTGTTGGAATCATCACAGACAAAGATATTTTTAGAGCATTTATTGATCTTTTAGGATACAACAATAAAGGCAGTCGTGTAGTGATCGATATACCAGAGGACCATCCCGGTATCTTAGAAGACATCACGAATATTTTAGCGGAAGCTAATGTAAGCATCAATCAAATTGCAGTATATCGAAAAGATTCATTCACTCAAGTCGTTATCCAAATGGATAGCGAGAACACGAATGACATCCAAGAAATACTAACGACTAGTGGATATACAGTCAGTTCAGCTGTCTACAAAGAAGGCAATTGAGCCGCAGCGAAAAAGACTTTCCTTATGACTCACTAAGAGTCGAATAAGGAAAGTCTTTTTCGCTGTAAAGAGTTTTTTCTATTCAAAGTCGTATGTTAAGCCCCATTGTTCACGTAAATTATCCATAATTTCCATTACACCATGCGTCAGGGGCATATTTACATTAGGCGTTTTATGCAAAACATTTTGAGTCATTAAGTCTATCTCATAATTTAGGGCTTCAGCTGAATCCCCAGCATCGATTTCTTCTGAAGTACCATCCGGATAAGTGATTGTAGCTTTACTTGCCCGAGGGTAGTCTTGAACCGTGATATAGCCGTTTTCAAAAGCGACTATACCTACTTTAGGCATCTTAGCACGAAAAGTTAAACTCACAACGGCGATTTCATTGTCTTTATTCTTTAAGATGATCGCAGATTGTTCATCTACACCTGTTTCATATGGATTCATGGTAGTCAGGATCTCTGTTGGTTGACTGGATAAAAAGAAACGAGTGAACGCTAAAGCATAAACGCCAATATCCAGTAAAGCACCGCCGGCAATATCTTTGTTGAAGAAACGATTTGTTGGATCAGCTTCTTTTAAACTCCCGAAAGAGGCTTGAATCATTTTTAATTTGCCCAGTTTTCCAGTAGCGATGATGTCTTTTAATTTGTGGAAAAGAGGCATGTGGTAGATGGTCATGGCTTCAGTTAAAACCAACTCTTTTTCTTTTGCTAAAGCAAGTGCCTCGTCTAATTCTTTATTGCTCATGGTGATAGCTTTTTCGCACAAGACATGTTTTCCGGCTTTTAGACTTTTTAAAATATACTGAGCGTGGTGGCTGTGCGGCGTAGCGATATAAATTACATCAATATCTGGATCAAACAGCATCTCCTCGTAATTGCCGTAAGCTTTTGGAATAGAATGTTTTTCAGCAAACGCATTAGCTTTATCTAAATTTCGAGAAGCAGCAGCTAATAATGTTGCATTTTCTACATTAAAAGCAGCAGCAAAACTGGATGCTATATCTCCTAATCCGATGATTCCCCAATTAATTGTTGTCATATTTTTTAGAAACTCCCTTCAATGATAAAATCGTTCCGCTTCCATTATTGCTTATTCGACAAAAGAAGTACAGTCTAAATATGCTGCGAAAAAATCCTTTAGGGCGTCGCACGTCTATCTTGAAACTGTTTAGTGAAAAATAAAGCTAGAATCAAGATGAGTTCAAATGCGTTAGTCAAAGCCGCACTGGGTACTGAAAGAGGAAAGGCATTCCCAAGGAACATGATTCCTATTCCTATGAAGAACCATATCCATCCTTGTTTACGCCAGACAAAGATAGAAGAGATAATCAAAACAATAGAAACAATCAGCACCATTACTGGAACGCCGCTTGCAGCCTCAGCATTACTGTAACTTAAACCACCGTATTGCCAATTAGATATGAGCGCTAGTCCTCGCACTTCAACTATTAATTCGTACAGCATCAAACACAATGTAATCAAATAAAACGCCATGCCAATGGATTTTTTAAACGCCCACTGTACGCCGGACCTTTTTAATGTACTCAAAGAAAAGAGGACAAGCAGTGGCGTGAAAAAGGCGTGCATGTAGAATCGAGGGTAACTTAGATTCTCCAGTAAGTTTCCTTCACCAATAAAACTTCCCAAAGCCAGTATCAAATTGTCATAGACTAACCCTACGATAACCAGAATCAGTAAATTTGATAAGCTTTTCCATCCGTATTGGACCGCTAATTTGATTGTCCAAATCAGCAGTACCGAATAAGCAGCAAAGTAACCAAAAAATAAAATAGTATCGATCATAGACATCATTCCCCTTTTTGAATTGTCTTACTAATTTAACCATATAGAGTTGCCGTTTTCAGGTCAACTAGTTGACTTATCAGTAAGTAAAACTTTAGAAAGTAACGTAATAGGTGTATTATGTAAATATAAATGAAACAGCAAACATTATTCATCAGGAGGAATGATTTTTATGCATGAAGCACTAGTAGAAATCGTTTTAGGAGCAGTGAAAGAACAATATGTAACTGAAAAAGCTTTTTATTCTTCTCAATTAGGAATCTCTCCTCAAAGTTGGGATCGCTGGAAAAAAGGGAACCAAGGATTAAAAGCAGAAAATATGAGTAAAATCGCTCAATTATTTACAGATTATGAATGGATGCTGGTCCAAAAAGTTTGTCGCAATGCCATCCTTATTTCTGAAGTAGCTGAAAGCCCTGTCGCTGAATACATGACTATGAAATATTATGTGGCAAAAAAGTGGATAAAAAGCGGGTTAGCAACAATTGAAATCCGTGACAATCAAGGTGAGACAAAAGAACCTGTCCATCGCAAAATAAATCAGACGATCGTTCGAATTGAAATCGGTTACGATTTCTGGAGTTACAAAGATCGTATTGAACTGCATTTGCCTGGAATCGTTCAACAGCAAATAAAGACAGAAAAACAAGATCTTTTGGAGTGGTTTAATCAAAATGTCGCTCCTCCAGTTATCAATCAAACAGAGTAATGGATGGTTTTCAATTAAAAAAATAGGGCCCAAGTAGGTTGAAAAGAAGAAATTTTACTATAAAATAGAGTGAGTACAAACAATGATCATAAAATGAACGGAGTCCTATAAGCAATGAAATTGAAAATATTGATGACAACAGTTGCAGCATTATTGTTGGCGGGTTGTCAATCTGAATTCACTACTTCACAGAATGAATCATCCAGCTCGGCGAATAGTGAAGTGAGCAGCACAATAGAAGAATCACAAGCAAGATCGGAATCAACTTTGTCGCCTGAAGAAGAGAAAGAAAAAGCGATGATGGCAGAATTACCAGATGTTTCCACAAAAGACTGGAATCTTATTTTAGTGAACAATTGGAATCCGATCGATGAAACGCTGGAAATTCCATTGGAGGAAGCGGCGGATCAAAAAGAAATCGATGCGCGCATCATGGAGCCTTATGAGAATTGGATGAACGCGGCTTCTGAAGCTGGATACAATATCTTTTTAGCCTCTTCTTACCGTTCTGTAGACCGACAAAGAGCAAACTACAACAATAGTATCCAACAGTATATCAATGAAGGCTATTCAGAAGAAGAAGCTACTAAAATGACAGAAGATTACATTGCTGTTCCAGGAGGTAGTGAACATCACACTGGATTAGCTTTAGATATGATAGACAGCGAATGGTTAAATGCTGGAAAAGGATTAGTTCCAGAATATGATACGCAGGAAACTCAACATTGGTTAGCGGATACCGCTGCAGATTATGGCTTTATCTTGCGTTTTCCAAAAGACAAAGAAGAAGCTACGGGAATAGAGTATGAGTCTTGGCATTTCCGTTATGTGGGGGTAGAAAATGCTCAATTTATCCAAAAATATGATTTAGCTTTAGAAGAGTATATTGAGCTGCTTGAAAAAGCTGGGAAAACAGAAGTGAGGTAATTATTTGAGGGTACAAGTAATCAGGAAGGAGAAACTGCGTTGGTGCAACAAAAAAAGAAACAAACTGCATACCGAAAAAAGAAGAGCAGACAAAGACGTTTTTTCCCTAGTCGCATTTTAATTGCGCTGTTTCTATTATTTTTTGTTTTTTTCGGCGCGTTAGCTGTTTTAGGCAAGTCCGTCATTGAGCCGCTGAATTCGAGCCGAGAAAAAGAAGAATTTATTGTTCAAATATCCGGTCATGCTAAAACGCTGCAAAAAGAATATAAACTGCTGCCTAGTATCAGTATAGGACAAGCTATTCTAGAATCGGACTGGGGCACCAGTGAATTAGCAACCGAAAGTAAAAATCTTTATGGGATAAAAGGCAGTGATCCAGATAATACAGAAATGATGCAGACGAAAGAATTTGTTGATGGTGAATGGATCGAAATAAAAGCGCCGTTTAGAAAATATGAAAGCTGGCAGCAATCGATGGATGATCATGCCTTATTGTTCGTAAATGGAACAGATTGGAATGCGGAACAATATACGACCGTCCTGGCAGCTGATAATTATAAAGAAGCAGCACAAGCCTTGCAGGATAATGGATACGCAACCGATCCGACGTATGCCCAAAAACTTATCGATCTGATCGAACAATACCAACTCCATCAATACGATGATTGACAGGAAGCTAAAAGGTCTCGACAGCAATGATGCAAAAAGGGAGAATGATTAACGGCGCTTTACGCCAATGGTCATGTATCTTTTTTTGCCAATTGACTTGGCCTTTCAGTTAAATTGATCTAGGTTGCGGAAGTCATTATACTGTCTTGTTTGAAGATCTAAAAGAACCAACTTAATTTAAAGATGTGAAGAAATGAGGAAATAGACTAAAGGAGATTAGAGATCTATGTCAGCAAACAAACCAAAAAAGAAGTTGAAATTAAGTTTGGCATTATGGGGAATTATTGTAGTCGTTATAGCAGCTGTGATCGGCGGGATCAGTTGGATGGCATGGTCTTACTTCAATGGCAAAGGCTCAGACACAGCAGCTGCAGAAGAGAAATCACAAGAATTTATCGGGTACTTAGAAGCACAGGATTTTGCTGCTTTAGCCAATAGTACAACGGAATCTACTTTAGTAGATGCGGGCTATACCCGAGAACAACTGACTGAATTATACCAATCGACATTTAATGAAATGCAGATCAGTAACGTTGAGGCAACAAATGTTGTCTTTGATGAAAATGAGACGGATGACACTTATGATTTTTCTTATCAATTAAATTTGACGTCTCCAATAGGAGCTATAGAAGAACTGGTCTACTCAGCTTCTTTGACAAAGAATGAAGAAGGAGATTTTACAGTCGATTGGAATCCAAACTTGATTGTACCAGGTATGGAACCAGGAGATACGGTCGATGCGCAATTTTCAAAAGGCGAACGTGGGAATATTTTGGACAAGGATGGAGATCCTTTAGCTATAGCGGGCACATGGTTACAAGCTGGATTGCATCCATCGCTTTTAGGTGAAGGGGAAGCAAGGACAGAAAATCTAACTCAAATCAGTGAAACTTTTGAAGTTCCATTGGAGCACTTGGAAGAACTTTTAGGACAAAGTTGGGTCACTGGGGATTCATTTGTGCCGTTTAAAGTAATGGCTACGGAAGATTCTGTTCAGGCTACAGGCGTTGTCTATCAAGAATTATCTATGCGCACGTATCCTTTGAATGAAGCAGCAGCTCATTTGATTGGTTATGTAGGAGAAGTATCGGCTGAAGATGTGGAAAATAATCCTGCTTTAGCAGCTGGGGATATGATTGGAAAATCAGGACTAGAAGCCGCATTTGATGCACAGTTGAGAGGTAAGATAGGCGGAAAAATCGTTTTGAACGATGTCCAAGGAGAAACAAAGACTGTTTTAAAAGAAGCTGAAATTACCAATGGAGAAGATGTTCAATTAACGATCGATGCTGATGTTCAACAAAAAGCCTATGAGGAACTTGAAGGAGTCAATGGATCTGTAGTAGTGATGAATCCTGAAGACGGAAGTTTATTGGCTCTTGCCAGTACACCATCTTATGACGCTGGTTTAATGACTCGCGGAATCACAAATGAAGCTTATCAAGCTTATCTGGATGATGAAAATTCTCCTTTCTTAGCGCGATACGCAGCTCGATTTGCTCCCGGTTCAACATTTAAGATGATCACAGCAGGGATAGGGCTAGATTCGGGGATCACAACTCCAGAAGAAGTCCATGAGATAGAAGGAGATACTTGGCAAGCCAATGCATCTTGGGGAAATTACGCTGTTCACCGTGTGACTGTAGTACCTGAAGTTACTTTGAAAGATGCGCTAGTTTACTCAGACAATATTTTCTTTGCTCAAGAAGCTTTGGAGATGGGACAAGAAACTGTTGAAAACGGAATGGCGAAATTCATTTTTGGCGAAAGTTTAAATCTGCCATTTTCAATGGAACCTGCTCAATTGTCTAATTCAGGTACACTAGATACAGAACTTTTATTGGCGGATACAGCCTATGGACAAGGAGAATTGTTGATGAGTCCGGTTCAGCAAGTGGTATCGTACAGCCCATTTGTCAACGGTGGAAATTTGATTTATCCAAAGCTAACCAGTGACCAGGAAACAAACGAAACGAAGCAAGTTGTAACGGCTGAATCTGCTGAATTGATTCGTTCTTATTTATTGGAAGTAGTGGATAATCAAAATGGGACAGCACATCAGTTAGCTGATCTTCCATATACTGTTGGTGCCAAAACAGGAACGGCTGAATTCCAGGGTCTGGAAGAGAACGAGGACAATGGATTTATTATGGCTTTTGATGCAGATGAAAACTCTTATGTCATGATTGGTTTAGTTGAAGGAAGAACGAGTGGAGAAGTGATTACCATTTTGAAACCTCTGTTGCAGGAAATGCCTACACTACTGCAATAAATTATAATCGGACGAATGTTTGATTAAAAAATGATGAGAATCAAATGTTGAAATAATTTATAAAAAATGGTACATTAATGATGTTTTAAGTGATATAAAAATTTGTATCTATATATTTAAAGGAGAAGATGTTAAATGACCCCAGACTCGGGAAGTGATTCGTCACTGAGTGTCCAGATAATTTTAATTGTAGTATTAACCGCAATCAATGCGTTGTTCGCAGCAGCAGAAATGGCCTTTGTTTCTTTAGACAAAGGGAAAATAAACGAAAAAGCTATCGATGGAGATAAGAAAGCGAAGAATGTGCTGAAATTGTTAGCCAATTCAGACAACTTTTTATCTACCATACAAGTAGCCATTACGTTAGCAGGTTTCTTAAACAGTGCCTCTGCGGCTACCTCTTTAGCTAATCGTTTTACACCGTTATTAGGAAATATTCCTGGTGCTCAAACCATTGCCGTTGTGATTGTGACAATTATTATTTCGTATATCACGCTTGTATTTGGAGAACTGTTCCCAAAGACCGTTGCGTTACAGCGTTCAGAAAGTGTTGCTCTTGGTACTGCTGGTATTATATTAGGGGTACAAAAGTTTATGATGCCTTTTGTAAAACTTTTATCTTTATCAACAAACCTGCTGAAGAAAATTACACCAATCGAATTTTCTGAAGAAGAAGAGAAGATGACGCGTGACGAATTCCGTTCTTATTTGGATCAAAGTCAAAAAGACGAAGCGATTGATATAGCTGAATTTTCAATGTTGAAAGGTGTGTTATCTCTAGATACCAAAATGGCTAAAGAAGTCATGGTTCCTAGAACAGACACTTTTATGATTGATTATGATGATGGGAACGAGGAAAACATCCCTAAACTTTTAGATATACCTTATTCACGTATTCCTGTTTATTTTGAAGATAAAGACAATATTATCGGGATCATTCATGTCAAAAACTTGTTAAGAGAAAGCCGAAACCGTAATATTGATGAAATTGATTTAAAAGATGTATTAAATGAACCTTTATTTGTTCCAGAAACCATCTATATCGATGATTTGATTTATGAACTAAGAAGAACACGAAATCAAATGGCTATATTGAACGATGAATATGGTGGAGTAGTTGGTATCGTTACATTAGAAGATGTTGTAGAAGAAATTGTGGGAGATATTGACGATGAGTATGACGAGGTCTATGCCTTGATCGAAAAAATCAATGATAACCGCTACTTAGTAGATGGATCTACTCAATTGTCAAAATTCAATGAGTTTTTTGACACCAATATCGAGTCTTCTGATGTGGATACTATTGCCGGTTTCTTTATTATTGAATATGGAAACATACCACGAGATGGAGATGACGCATTTGTAGAGTATGGGAACTTCTTACTTAAAGCAAATGAAATAGAATCTTCACGTATCAGTAATATAATCGTTGAAATTATAGATGAAAAAAAAGAAATTGATGAGCCTTCGCAAGACGAAGAAGAATAAACGCATAAAGGGTTAAACCAGCCACTGGTTTAACCTTTTATTCTATTACTATTTGTATACAAATTTAGACTTTGAAGCGATTTTGGTATCTGGTATCCAATTCTTGCTTCACGGACTTGTCTTAAACGTGTTGCGCAAGATAGACTCTCTATGATTTCAATTGGAAAAAGAGAACTCTACGAGAGTCTAAACGCCTTGCTCCACGCTCTAAAAAGGATTCTGCACTATTTGACGTTGGTAAGTAAAAAATCATTTCTTTTAACGTTAGAAGATGAAGAGCTCTAAAAAATTGTAGGGGGAAAATAGAAAAATGAAATTACTTGAGGAAAAAATAGTTCAAGATGGTCGTGTATTAAGTGAAGGGGTTTTGAAAGTAGATAGTTTTATCAACCATCAAATCGATCCTCAACTAATGAAAGCCATTGGCGAAGAGTTTGGCAATTACTTTAAACACAAAGGCATCACAAAAATCATTACAATTGAAGCTTCTGGAATTGCTCCAGCTGTTTTTGCGGGTATCTCTTTAAATGTCCCAGTAATCGTAGCGAAAAAGAATGTAGGAATCACAATGACTGATGAATTGGCGATAGCTGACGTCTATTCATTTACAAAGCAAACAAATTACAGCATTTCGATTTCAAAAACATTTTTAAGTGAGCAAGATACTGTTTTGATCATCGATGATTTTTTAGCCAATGGACAAGCTGCATTGGGTTTAATGGAAATTTGTCAACAATTGGACGTATCAGTTGCAGGTATCGGAATCGTTATTGAAAAATCCTTTCAAACCGGCCGTGCGTTACTGGAAGAAAAAGGAATGGAAATTTATTCCTTAGCCAGAATCCAATCGCTGACAAATGGTGAAGTCAGGTTTGCTGATTAATCGTGTGACAGAATACTTTGCGTTTGATTTATGAAGCGATATAGCCTAATGTTATCATTATAGGAAACTGTATGAGTTAACTTGCAGTAGGAGATTTTCAGAAGAGGAGAGTACACTATTAAATGGAAATAGATTTAGGATTATTACTGGTGATTTTTGTGATCAATGTCAGTTATGTAACGTTGATGACAATTCGAATGATGCTGACGATGAAAGGTTATCGATTAGCTGCACCTTTGCTGTCTATGCTGGAAGTGACTATCTACATCGTTGGTTTAGGACTCGTATTGGATCGTTTAGACAATTTCGTGAACATATTTGTATATGCTTTAGGATATGGTGTCGGTATTCTTGCAGGAATGAAAATCGAAGAATACTTAGCATTGGGTTACATCATGGTAACAGCTATTATTCCTTCGATTGAGAACGATATACCTAGTAAGTTGCGCGAACTCGGATATGGAGTAACAACCAGTTTTGCATTGGGCAAAGAAGGCGACCGGATGGTGTTAGAAATTCTTACACTTCGGAAGACGGAACGGAAATTGTATCAGCAAATTGAAGAATTGGCTCCTAAAGCATTTGTTATTTCTTATGAACCGAAATACATCAGCGGTGGATTTTGGACAAAACGCGTGAAGAAAAGAAGAAAAGAAATCAAAATGGAACAAAAAGAGTAAGATTAAGAAGGTAGGGATGAATCGTGGCAAATGTGATAACTCCTGATAAAACAATAGGAATCATTGGTGGAGGAGTTTTAGGGAGAATGCTGGCGTTAGCTGCAAAAAAAATGGGCTATCGAGTAGGCATTCTTGATCCGATGCCTGAATGTTCAGCAGCACAAGCAGCTGATTGGCAATTGGTCGGAGATATCAATGATCCTAATCTTCTAACCGAGATGGCGTTTAAGTGTGACGTGGTAACGATGGAGGCTGAGCATGTATTTCCTGAATCAGCACGAAGAGTTTCTAGAACAGTAGCTTTTCCTCAAGGAACAGAGTTATTGGATATTGCTCAAGATAGAATATTGGAAAAAGCTTATTTAGAAGCAGCCAATTTTAATATTGCACCGTATGCGACGATTGTATCAGCTGAAGATATAGAATCAGCGAGCAGAGAACTAGGATTTCCTTGTGCGTTAAAGACCCTGCATCGAGATAAAAGCAAGAAACAAAAAGTGATTTTGTATAGCGAAGAAGATTTTGAGCGCAGTAAATCATTGCTTGTTCATGGAACGTGCATTTTAGAAGCGTTAATTCCATTTGAAAGACAATTGTCGGTGTCTGTGGTCAAAAACGCTAAAGGAGAAATGCGTATTTTTCCCGTTTCTGAGAACTTGTACCGTAACGACTTACTGTATGAAACTATTTTTCCTGCTCATATCACTGAAGAAGTAGATGAAGAAGTGAAACGGATTGGACAGTTGATCGCTGAAAGAAGCAATTTAGTCGGTACACTTACTGTTGAACTGCTATTAACGTCAAGTGGGGCTCTCTATGTGGATGATATTACTCCAACTATTCATGACAGTGGCTTGAGTACATTAGATGCTTGCTCTACTTCTCTTTTTGACAGTCATATCCGTGCGATTTGCGGATGGCCTTTGCCAGAGATAAAGTTGCTTTCTCGAGCAATCACTGTAAAAACATTGAATGAGAATCAAACAGAGGTAGAAAATCAGCTTCAACTTAAACCCAATTGGCACTTTTATTATTATGGTGTCAAAGAATCTACTGAGCATCAAGCTATTGGACACATCACTGTTTTAACGGAGGATATTGAGTCTGCGCTTAATTTGCTAAGGGATACGGGAATTCTGCTTTAAAAGGATTAATGGATAGACCAATGCAGGTAATCTGCACTGGTCTTTTTTTTTATAAAAAAGTTAGATAATTCATGACAGATGATGTCCATACTGCTAAACTAATACTGTCAGAAAAAATGGATTGAAAATTCATTTGATAGATGAATGAGGCAAAACTCAGAATTGAGGAGATTACAAAATGATTGAACGTTATACGAGACCTGAAATGGGAGCTATTTGGACTGATGAGAATCGTTACAAAGCTTGGCTGGAAGTTGAGATTTTGGCAGATGAAGCATGGGCGGAATTAGGAGAAATTCCAAAAGAGGATGCAGAACAAATACGAAAAAATGCCTCTTTTGATGTGGAACGTATTCTTGAGATTGAACTGGAGACACGTCATGATGTGGTGGCATTTACACGAGCTGTTTCTGAAACTTTAGGTGAAGAACGCAAATGGGTTCATTACGGATTGACAAGCACTGATGTGGTGGATACGGCGTATGGGTATTTACTCAAACAAGCAAATGATATTTTACGCCAAGATTTGCAAAACTTTTTAGTTATTGTTGGAGAAAAAGCCAAAGAACATAAGTACACTGTTATGATGGGAAGAACGCACGGTGTACATGCGGAGCCTACTACATTTGGTTTGAAACTAGGAACTTGGTATTCTGAAATGAAACGTCATATTGAGCGTTTTGAACATGCTGCTAAAGGTGTTGAAGCTGGAAAAATCAGTGGTGCAGTGGGAACATTTGCGAATACGCCGTTGGAAGTAGAAGAATATGTCTGCACACATCTAGGCATTCGCGCTCAAGAAATTTCTACGCAGGTCTTGCCTCGTGATTTGCACGCAGAATACGTCGCTTCTATTTCTTTGATCGCAACCAGTATTGAACGATTTGCAACGGAAATTCGCGGATTGCAAAAGTCAGAAACACGTGAAGTGGAAGAATTTTTTGCAAAAGGACAAAAAGGGTCCTCTGCAATGCCTCATAAACGAAACCCTATTGGCTCTGAAAATGTGACTGGATTAGCGCGTGTAATTAGAGGTCATATGATCACAGCTTATGAAAATGTCAGCTTATGGCATGAAAGAGATATTTCACATTCTTCAGCAGAGCGTATCATTATCCCAGATTCTACGATTCTATTGAATTATATGTTGAATCGTTTTGGAAATATTGTGAAAAAACTCACCGTTCTTCCGGAAAATATGTTGCGGAATATGGAGGCTACATTTGGCCTGATTTACAGCCAACGCGTATTGTTGAAGTTGATTGATAAAGGGATGAGCCGTGAAGCAGCCTATGATCTAGTGCAGCCGAAAACCGCTATTGCATGGGATGAACAAACTCAGTTCAGACCTTTGTTGGAGCAAGATGAGCGTATCACAGAAGTTTTGTCTAAAGAAGAACTGGATGATGCTTTTGACTATCATTACCATTTAAAAAATGTCGACAAGGTATTTGAACGTTTAGGACTGGGTGATTAAGCTCGTGAGGGGCATACTTTCATGATGAAATAAGAAACAATGAGAACAACAAGTGAATTCTTTTAAAAACAGGAGCCAATAATTGAGTTGGGCTTCTGTTTGTCTGCGCAAACATAAAAAAAAGAAGCTGGTGCGGCCGTGAAAAAAGCAAAATACAATGTAATGACTGCAATGTTCATTTTTGGCTCTATGGGGTTATTTGTTAAACGGATTCAACTGTCTTCTAGTGAGATCGCTCTTTCTAGAGGACTGCTTGGTTGCTTGTTTATAGGAATAGTATTGGTTGTAAAACGGGAGAAAATTTCTTGGCGGCTCGTTAAAAAAAATAGCCTGGCATTGCTTTTTTCGGGTGGTGCAATTGGAGTAAACTGGCTGTTATTGTTTGAGTCGTATCGTTACACAACTATTTCCAATGCAACATTGAGTTATTACTTTGCTCCTGTTTTTGTGGTGTTGGTTTCTGCAGTATTGTTGAAAGAAAAATTAACGGTGAAAAAGGTGAGCTGCATTGGAATAGCTATGTCGGGGATGTTTATGATCGTCAATAGTGGAGGTATATCCAGTGTGGGGAACTCTGATCCTCTTAAAGGAATTGCTTTTGGTTTAGCTGCAGCAGTGTTTTATGCCGGTATGATGATCAGCAATAAGTTTTTGAAAGGATTTTCAGGATTGCAGAGTACATTCTTTCAATTATTGATTGCTACCGGAATATTGATCCCTTACGTCTTTTTTACGGAAGGGTTTGATCTGTTGAGTATGCCTATTGCATCGTTGCCTTATTTAGTTATCTTAGGGATCGTTCATACCGGCATCACGTATGTCATGTTTTTTTCTTCTATTCCTTATTTAAAAGGGCAGACAACTGCTATGCTAAGTTACATCGATCCTGTATCGGCTATTCTGTTTTCAACTATTTTCTTAAATGAACACCTGAGTTTGGTCCAGTTTATTGGCGGAGTATTTGTATTAGGAGCTGCATTTATCAGTGATTGGCAAGGGATACCTAAATCAAAACCTACTATGGGATAGAGTGGATCAGCAAGAGACAAAAAGGGAACTGTTTGTGGGCACAAACAGTTCCTAAAGGGGTAAGTCCTATCCAAAAAAACTAGATAGAACAATTAGTAATAGTCAACACTAGTTAAAAGTTACCATAGGATTATAAAAAAGAGGTTAGGGAAAGGTTTTCTTTTTGTAAATTTTGTGAAGTTATGCTTTTAACTGATGAGCTGAGGATCCTAGGTAGTGATTTATGATGAAGTTATTAACGTCAGTTAGGGAGATTTTCTATATTAGTGACTAATGGTTTAAACATAGCAGCAAAAAATTGTTGAAATGCGTTCAAAATTTCTCCATGTAGAGAATAGTAGTGATTACCTAGCAGAGTGTTCAACGGATTAAAAAGAGAAATGCGCCTACAGGGTTGTTTTGTAGTTAATTGCGTAAAGAATGGTATTGAATATTGTAGTGAAAGTACTTATAATCAACTAAGATAGAAAATACACAAAATTGTTTTTGTATTTAGGATGGATAAAACAAAATGACAGGTGTAAGAAAATAAAGTAGGTGAAGAAGCGAAATGGTGAAGTCAAAGAACTTGGAAACACAAGCGTATTTGTACATTAAGGAAAAAATCGAGACAAGGCAATGGCTGCCTAAAACTCACATTACAGAGCAAGATTTGTCTCAAGAATTGGGTATCAGCCGTACGCCTATAAGAAGAGCTTTTTTACGGCTTCAAGCAGAAGACGTATTAGAGATTATCCCTCATAAAGGCGCTTCTATTCAAGAACCGTCCATTGATGATAAAGGCTTTCAAGACAGAATTGGATTTATTGAGATGATCCTAAACAATTATTTGCATCAAATTCAAATCAGAGAGATTGTGTTCGATGTTTCAGAACTGGAAAATTGTGTGGAGTCATTAGCTCGTTTAACAGGAAAGCAACAAGAAACAGAATTCTATGTTGCCGAAATAAAATATTGGCAAGAATTTGTTCGTTACGCAAAGAATACATATAACGTGACTTTATTTATGGATACGCTGCGCTCTTTAACACATCAAAAAAACGCAGAAATTCAAGTTGTTTTATCTGAATCAAGAGAATTGAAAGTAAAATATTTAACCCAACTGACAAAATATTTATCCGAATCTCAATATGCATATGCACGGAAAGAAATCCGTATTTTGTTGAATCAACTCTCTCTAACAATCATTCAAGGGATTTAACAACAGTATTTAAAAAGAAAGAACTTTTCAGAAATGAAGAGTTCTTATTGATTTCTTATGCGAAAGTATAAAGAGTGATGTGCTTTTTTTATGATAAATTTGAAGTTTTTCGTATCGTACTCAAAGAAGAATCAAACTATGGTAAAATGGACATGGAAAATGTTAAAAGACAGCATAAAAAGCAACCGTTACAAGTTTCAGACAAGCGGATAATGTACTCAAGGAATCAGAGAGGATGTAAGAATTGGTATTACGAGAAAAATTAGTGAACGGTATGAATCCCCGACAAAAAGAAGCGGTGATCCACACAGATGGACCGCTTTTGATCATGGCAGGTGCAGGAAGTGGCAAGACGCGTGTCTTGACTCATCGTATTGCTTATTTGATCCAAGAAAAAAATGTGAATCCATGGAATATTTTAGCGATCACATTTACCAATAAAGCGGCTAAAGAAATGAAAGAACGGGTAAGCCGATTGATTCAAGACGGTGGAAATGATGTTTGGGTTTCGACATTTCACTCAATGTGTGTCAGAATCTTGCGTCGTGATATTGACCGTATTGGATATACTAGGGCGTTTACGATTAGTGACCCAGGTGAACAACAAACCTTAATGAAACGAATTTTAAAAGAGCGAGACATTGATCCGAAAAAATTCAATCCGAGAGCGATTCTGGCTGAGATCAGCAATGCAAAAAATGAATTGTTGACCGCAGAAAAGTACCGCGAAACAGCTGCTTCTTATTTTCAACGGATAGTAGCGGACTGCTATGATGATTACCAAAAAGAGCTCCGTCGGAATCAAGCAGTCGATTTTGATGATTTAATCATGTTGACAACACGTTTATTCAAAGAGAGCCCTGAAACACTGCAACATTATCAAGCGAAATTTCAATACATTCACGTGGATGAGTATCAAGATACCAACCAAGCGCAATACACATTGGTACAAATGTTGGCAGCTCGTTTTAAGAACCTTTGTGTTGTGGGGGATGCTGACCAAAGTATTTATGGTTGGCGTGGAGCAAATATGGAAAATATCTTGGACTTTGAAAATGATTATCCAGAAGCAAAAGTAGTCTTATTGGAACAAAACTACCGCTCTACGAAATACATTTTACAAGCAGCCAATGATGTCATTGGAAACAACGCGAAACGAAAAGAAAAGAAACTATGGACTGACAATCACGATGGAGAAAAAATATCTTATTATCGTGCTCAAAGTGAAGGCGATGAGTCTCGCTATGTCGTTTCGAAAATGCAAGAAGAAATGAAAGAAAATCAAATAAACTACGGCGACTTTGCTGTACTATACCGTACCAATGCTCAATCTCGTAAAATAGAGGAAAGTTTGCTGCAATCCAATATTCCTTACAAAATGGTTGGCGGCCATAAATTCTATGATCGAAAAGAAATCAAAGATGTATTGGCATACTTGCGTTTGATCGCAAATCCCTCTGATAATATGAGCTTCGAACGGATCGTCAATGTTCCAAAACGAGGAGTTGGTCCAGGAACAGTAGAGAAATTAAGAGCTTTTGCTGATCTATATGACTGGTCTTTATTGGAAGCTGCGCAAAATATCGCCTTAACCAATATTACTGGAAAAGCGGCTAAGTCACTTGAAGGCTTTGGCGTATTGCTGCAAGACTTAAGCAAGATGCAAGAGTACTTGCAAATAACTGAACTAGTAGAAGAGCTGTTGAAACGCAGCGGGTACCAAGAAGCTTTAGAAAATGAAAAAAGCTTGGAGTCAGAGTCGCGTTTAGAAAATATCCAAGAGTTTTTGTCTGTAACGCAACAATTTGAAAAAGATAACGCTGGTGGAGAAACGGATCTGTTAACTTTCTTAACAGACTTGTCCTTGGTCTCTGATCTAGATAATTTGGAAGCAGAAAACGGTGAAGTCACCTTAATGACGCTTCATGCTGCCAAAGGATTGGAGTTTCCGGTTGTCTTTTTGATTGGGATGGAAGAAGGGATCTTCCCCTTGTCTCGTGCCATGATGGAAGAAGAACAATTAGAAGAAGAACGTCGGTTAGCTTATGTAGGAATCACTCGTGCGGAGAAAAAACTCTATCTGACAAATGCGTACTCGCGCGTCTTATATGGACGTACACAAGCCAATGCGGCTTCTCGTTTTATCAGTGAAATCAATGCAGAAATCATGGAGTCGGAAGACAAACAAGCCAGCTCTATTCCATTTAGAAATTCCGGTCCTTTCAGTAGTGTACAGAAACGAGCAGCCAGCACTCCTTATCAAACGCCAGCTCAAGCTCCAGTCACAAATAAAATCAGCAGCGGCGCAGATAAAGTAGGGTGGAATGTTGGTGACAAAGCCGCTCATAAAAAATGGGGTATCGGAACAGTCGTGAAATTGACAGGAAACGAAGATAATTTACAGTTGGATATTGCTTTTTCTGCTCCAACAGGTATCAAACGGTTATTAGCTGCTTTCGCACCCATTGAAAAAATACAATAAGAGTATTGACTGACATAGAAAGAAGGTGCTCCATTTGACAGACAAACCTGAAAAAAATCATCCACTAGATGAAGTGTCTTTTGAAGAAGCAACAGAGAGAGTTGAAGTATTAAGAGAGACTTTGGATCGGTACAGCCACGAATATTACGTGTTGGATAAGCCGACTGTAACGGATGCTGAATACGATTTATTGTATCGTGAATTAGTAACTTTGGAAGAAACTTATCCTGAACTGATCAGCGGAGACTCTCCCACTCAACGTGTCGGGGGCACTATTCTGCCTGGATTTGAAAAAGTAACTCATGATATTCCTATGCTTAGTCTGGGAAATGCTTTTGGAGAAGGAGATCTGTTGGATTTCGACAAAAGAATCCGTAAATTGACGGACAAAAAAGTTGAGTATATTTGTGAATTGAAAATAGATGGACTAGCTCTTTCTTTGAAATATGAAGATGGGAAACTGATTCAAGCAGCAACTCGTGGCGACGGAGTGGTTGGAGAAAATGTGACGCAAAACGTTCGGACGATCAAATCTGTCCCGCTGAAGTTAAAATATCCGTATTCAATAGAAGTTCGAGGTGAATGTTATATGCCGAAAACTTCTTTCGTGGAATTGAATCAGAAGCGGGAAGAAAATGGGGAAGATATCTTTGCAAACCCAAGAAATGCTGCTGCAGGAGGTCTGCGGAATTTAGATCCCAAACAAACAGCTAAACGAAACTTGAATACATTTATGTATACTGTGGCAGACTTTGGAGAAATGGAAGCTGCCAGTCAATCGGATGCACTAGATCAATTGGATAAAATCGGCATCCGTACCAATCACGAACGTCGAGTGTTTGAAACCATTGAGGAAGTTTGGGAGTATACGCAAGAATTCCAAGAACAGCGCAGTAGTTTACCTTACGACATAGACGGAATCGTGATCAAAGTGAATGAATTTAAAGCGCAAGAGGATATCGGTTTTACGATCAAAGCTCCTCGTTGGGCTATCGCATATAAATTTCCGGCTGAAGAAGCGAATACGGTGGTCAATGAAATCGAATGGACAGTTGGCAGAACGGGTGTCGTTACGCCTACAGCCATTATGAATCCTGTCCAGTTAGCCGGTACCACTGTTCAACGTGCCAGCTTGCACAATGTCGATTTGATTCGAGAACGCGATATTCGCTTGAATGATACCGTCGTGATTCATAAAGCAGGTGATATCATTCCAGAAGTGACGCGTGTAGTAGAAGACTTGCGGCCAGCAGACAGTGTCCCTTATGAATTTCCAACGCATTGTCCGGCATGCGAAAGTGAGTTGGTCCATTTGGATGAAGAGGTAGCTCTACGCTGCATCAATCCAAAATGTCCAGCACAAATCATTGAAGGATTAACACACTTTGTGTCACGTAATGCGATGAACATTGACGGTCTAGGCAACAAGGTCATTATTCAACTGTATGAAAAAGGCTTAGTCAAAGATGTAGCTGATCTCTACAGCTTGACCTATGACCAATTAGTCACATTGGATAAAATCAAAGATAAATCCGCAAATAATTTGTTGACTGCGATCAGTGCTAGTCGCAGCAATTCTTTAGAAAGACTAGTGTTCGGGCTGGGAATTCGAAATGTCGGAGCTAACGCAGCAAAATTATTGGCGGAAGAATTTGAAACGATTGAAGGATTGCAACAAGCAGACAAAGAAGCGATTATTGCTATCGAAGGTATCGGAGATATCATTGCAGAAAGTGTCGTGACGTTTTTTGAATTGCCGGAAGTAACGGATCTGATTGAAGAACTTCGGTCAAAAGGGGTCAATCTTACGTATCTTGGCAAGAAAAAAGAAACTGTAGCAGAAAGTGATTCGTATTTTAACGGGAAAACCATTGTCTTGACCGGGAAATTGACGCACTTCACCCGTGAGGAAGCTAAGGAGCGGATCGAGAATTTAGGCGGTAAAGTAACCGGAAGTGTCTCCAAAAAAACGGATTTCTTAGTTGTTGGAGAAGACGCTGGAAGCAAATTAACGAAAGCACAAAGCTTGGATGTCCCTGTATGGAATGAAGATCAATTGTTGGAAACATTAGAAGGAGAGGAATAACAGTTTGAAAAGCAAACTACTCATTTTACTTGCAGGAAGTGTATTATTGTTGACTGCCTGTGCAACTCCTGAAGAAGAAACAGGAGAAACAACGTCAGATGGGTCACAATCAGAGTTAGCAGCAGAAGATACGACCAGTACATCGCGTCAATTATCTGATGACTATTACCGTTCGTTGATAACGGATGGGCAATATCAGCCGGGTGTGAACAGAGGTGCTTCACTTGGAACAAATTCAAATTACAATTTAAAAGCTTTTGAAACAGGATTGTTGGAGATCTCGCAAGATTATTTTTCTACGAATGACCACTTGATTCAAGAAGGACAATACCTGGATGGCGAAACAGCCAACTCATGGCTTGGAAGATATACTCCAGTAGGCGAAGGATTTGACCAATACGGAAACGCTCGAACTGTTGAAGAAGGAAACGAAAATCTTGAAGGATTGAACCCGCAACATAATGGAAGCAAATTAGAAAATGAACGAACACCGATCTATTTAAAATCTATTTTGGAACAAAATTTTACGGTACAGACAGAAAACGGCTATTCTTTGTCCGGAATCAGTATCGGGCTGGCAATGAACACGGTTGATTATTACCAGAAGGAACAATACGGTGCCAGTTTTGAAACAGACATCAGTGAAGAAGAATTGATTCAACAAGGGAAAGAAATGGCCGATAAAATCGTGGAGCGTATGCGTCAAATGGAAGGATTAGAAGATATCCCGATCGTAGTAGGAATCTTCAAACAAACTCCGCAAGATAGTTTAGCAGGCGGTACGTATGTTGCAGAGGGGATCAGCGAAAATGGAAGTAATTCAGTAGGCGGATGGAATAAATTGTCGATGAAAAAATTGGTCTTTCCATTAGAAGGTGGAGAAAGTACTGAGCTGAATAGTTTCCAAAACTTCAAAGCTGAAGTGGAAAGTTTCTTTCCTAATTTAAGCGGAGTTACTGCTGAAGCTACTTATATCGACGATACATTGGTGAATATGAAAGTAGATTTGGTGACGCAATTCTATGGAGAAACGGAAGTCATTGCTTTTACACAACATGTGTACGATCAGGCCGTTAAATTTTTGCCGCCAAACATTCCTATTGAAGTATCCATTTCTTCCATAAATGGAATGGAAGCATTCTTAGCTCGAGAAACTGGAGAAACAGAATTTTATACTCATATATTTGACTAACAAGACATAAAACCAGCCACTCTTACTGTTATTTAAGTAAGGGTGGCTGGTTTTATGTCTCTTTGTCAAATAGCGTTGGTAAAGAAATTGGCTCTGGCCTATGGGGTTGCTGATGGAAATCCATGGGAACACCATGGTGCTGACCCTTAAAAGTAGAGTTTTTTATTATGGAGTTGATTAACTGTAAGCCCGTTATAATGGACGCTGCAGAAAAAAAGGAAGACACGACAAAGAGCCTGATTTACTTTCAATTTTGAAATCAGGCTTTTTGGTCTATATTTTTAAAGGTTGGCAGGATTGAACGATTTTCTCAGACCATGGGAGATAGTCTCTGATAAGATTTGGATTTTGGATCAAATCCAAACCAGGAAGTTCCGTAATCAGCTTTTCTAGATATTGCCTAAAA